>DAIOWK010000278.1:0-5051 GCA_036758525.1 Myxococcota bacterium | reverse complement strand
CGCTCCGCCGGATCGACGATGCCGTGGCCCTCGAGCCAACAAGCGTTGAGGTCGACGTCCTCCTCTTCCAGCGTCTGGTTGCCGTGGGCACGCCCTCCGCTTTGGAAGCCGCCGTGGCGCTTTGCCAAGGGGAGCTACTTGAGGGCCTCTCGCCCGATGCGCCGGCCTTCGAGGAATGGCTCCTCGCCGAGCGAGAGCGCTTCCGCGAGCAGGTTGTCGAGGTGCTGGCCAAGCTCCTCGTCCATCAGCGCAGCGCAGGCGCGCTCCAAGCCGCCCTCCAGACCGGGCTCCGACTCCTGGCCTTTGAGCCGGCACAGGAGTCAGTACACAGGGCCGTGATCCAGCTGCACCTCCGTCTCGGGCGCCGCAGCGCGGCGCGGCGCCAATACCAGCTTTGCGTCGATACCCTCCAGCGGGAGCTCGCCCTTGAGCCGGAGGCCGAGACGAAGGCACTCTACCAAGAGATCCGCCGCGCCACGCCTGTGGCGGAGCGGGTGCCTCGTGAGGCCACTCCTGAGCGATACCCCAGCCTCGACGCCGCGGTATCAATCCGAGATGGGGACCCGCGGGAAAACCCGTCCATCGGGCAGGAGCTCGCGCGGCCACCCTTTTCCGGCCGCCGGTGGGAGCTCTGGCAGCTCGAGCAGCGATTCGAGGCGGCGCGGTCGGGACGCGGCAGCCTCGCGGTCCTGATCGGAGAGCCGGGGATCGGGAAGACCCGCGTGCTCGAGGAGTTCGCCGCGCGGGCGCGGGCTGTCGGCGCGCGGGTGCTGTGGGGTCGCTGTTTCGAGGGCCGGTTCGCTCGGCCTTTCGGGCCCTTCGCCGAGGCGATTGCCACCTACGCCAAGGAATCCGAGGTCGACACGCTGCGCGAACAGCTCGGCAGCTTCGGTGGAATCGTGGCAAAGATCGTGCCCGAGCTGCGAGAGCGGCTTCTCGATCTGCCAGAGCCCGTAGCGCTTGCCCCGGAGGAGGAGCGCTATCGACTGCTCGACGCCGTGGCACAGCTGCTCTGGGCCTTCGCGCGACGCGCGCCGCTCGTTCTTGTCGTCGACGACTTGCACTGGGCGGACGGCACGACGCTCGCCATGTTGCGTTATCTGGCGCGTTTTCTACGTCGCCACCCTGTACTCCTGCTCGGCGCATATCGCGACGTCGAGCTTGGGCGCCGGCACCCGTTGGGCGAGGCACTGACAGCCCTCCAGCGCGAGGTTGAGCTGGAGCGCATGGCGCTTTCGGGACTTGATCGAATGGCGGTGACCGAGCTCCTCGAAGGCGTCGCGAAGCATGAAGTGCAGGCGAGCTTCGTCGAGGCGATCACTGCACAAACCGGTGGTAATCCATTTTTCTTGCGCGAAGTCTTGCTGCATTTCTTTGAGGGGGGAAAGTTCAAGCGGGCGGACTGCCGGCTCAACTCCTCCTTCTCGATCGAATCGATGGGAGTTCCCGACGGCGTGCGGCAGGTGATTGTGCGCCGGCTCTCCCGGCTCTCGGCGGAGGCAAACCGGCTCCTTGCCACAGCTTCAGGCTGCACGGGTGCCTTCCGCTTCGACGTTGTATCCGCAGCGGCCGATCTCGAGGGCAGCAGCGCCCTCGATGCACTAGATGCGGCACTCGAGGCGCAGTTGCTGCGGGCGACGGGCGAGCGCGAGGTCTACGATTTTCCCCACGCGCTCATTCGCCACACCCTCTACAGCGCGCTCAATCCTTCGCGCCAGATGCGTCTTCACCGGCGCCTTGCCGAAGAGATGGAGCGTCGCTACGGCGAGCACGCCGCGGAGCACGCGTTCGAAATTGCGGAGCAGTGGCACCGGAGCGCTGCGCTGCCGGGCGCGGAGAGACTCTCGGCCCCTAGCGCATCTCGGTCACCGGGGAGGGCCCGGGGTGAGCTCCGCAAGCCCAAAGCGCCAGTTCGCCTGCGCGCGCAGCTTCTCCATGAATGAGGGCTCATACGCCTCTTCCGGCGTCTCTCGGACGAGTCGATCGAGCACCTGCGCGTCCTCTCCCACGAGGATGCGCCAGCGTTCGCTCCGCACGCCGTCGAGGATGACCTTCGCCGCTTGCGCGGCCGTCATCGGAGCCTGATCGCGGAAGGCGTCTGCTTGCTGTTGGATCCCCGCGCGAATCAGGTCGCTCGGCACGCCCTTGAGATCGATGCCCAAGCGAGCCAGACGATCCCGCGTTTGGTCGATCTGCTCCTCGGTCATCTCCTTCGGGTCACGTCCGAAAGCGCGCGCCGAATTGATGACGATCGACGTGCCGATGTGACCCGGCATCACGACCGAGACCTTGACGTGCGGCGCATTCAGGCGGAAGTCATTGATCAGCGCCTCCGTAAAGCCTTTCACGGCGAACTTCGCCGCGCTGTACGCGGTATGCGGAATCTCGGGTCCGATCGACGCCCAGAACCCGTTCACGCTACTTGTATTGACCAGATGCGCTTCGGGCGCCGCGACGAGCATGGCAAGGAATGCGCGGGTCCCGTAGTAGACACCGCCCCAGCAGACAGCGAAGGTTTTGTCCCACTCCGCGCGATCGTCGAGCAGCAGGCTACCGCCGCCTCCGATGCCCGCGTTGTTGAAGAGCAGATGAATGTGATCCGTATTGTGGGCGCGCGCGACGTGGTCGCGGAACGCATGGACTTGCGCCTCGTTGGATACATCCGCGAGGAACGTCGTGACACGAGTGCCGCGCGGAGCCTTTGCCTCGCAAAGCGCCTTCGTCTGTGCCATCGCCTCCTGCGACACGTCACACATCGCAACGTGAGCGCCTTCCGCGCTGAGCTGTCGTGCGAGCTCTCGTCCCATTCCCGTTCCGCCCCCTGTGACAACAGCAATCCTTGACTCGAAACTCTTCATCGGCTCCTCCTGGTCGCTCGCATCCTGTAGACGAGTCGCCATGTGTCGCCTTGCGATTGAGCAAGACGAGGGTTTTGCGGCCACACCCCTTGCAGGGGCTGCTGCTCGCTGCCGCCCTGCGATCGCCCCGCGCTCCGACGAGCGCATGCCTAGCCTCCCAAGGGATTGCCGTGCACTGCCAGAGGAGGCTCCTTCGCTCCAGTGACGAAGGGAGAACGCTCGATCGACGACCGCCATCCAAAGGGTGTCGCGCTTGGGGAGTACGTCAAGCGCGGGTCGTCCGGCAAGCCGAAAATATCAACGTTTTCGAAATGAAGCCGGATATCGGAACCAAAGGCTAAGGGTTACGAGTCGATCCCGCCGAAGTGAAGCAAGCCTTCGAGGCGAGCACGCAAGCCCGTTGCTTGGACCGGCCGCCTGACCCCACGGAAGAGCGAAGAACCCGAATCGCGCGCGAGGAAGTTGCCAGTCTCGGCACTCGTTCGCTTGACCGATGCGTTTGGAGCGGATCCGGTACGACACTCTCACACAGGAAGAGATGCTGCAGCAAGGACCGAAGCGAGGTGATTTCGTACGATCTTGGTCACTTGCGTTCAGCGACGATGGGAGGAGGGTGGGGCCGTCGGAAGCCACCTTTTGGGGGTTGGTCAGGGTAGCTCGCTCGGCGGAGGGCCGTTTCACGACTAGACGCCACCCTACGCCTGCGCCCGAAGGCTGTCGGTTCAAAAGTGAACTCTTCCGAAAATAGGTGTGGTCGGGGTCTAGGAGATGCTGTGGAGGTAGGAGCGCAGCTTCGCCTCCTTCACGATCAGGTGATGCTCCCTGGTGACCTCGACGATCCCGAGTAGACGGAGTCTGCTCATGAACTCCGTGATCCGCGGCCTGGTGGTCCCCACCATCTGCGATAGCTCTTCGTGCGAAATTCGAATTGCGATCTGCCGACTGCGCGGGTCTGGCTTGCCGAGATGCCGCCCCAGCATCAGCAGGGTCTCTCCCAACCGGTGCTCGCTGTCCACGGTGACCAGGGGGGCCGGTCTCGATGAAAGAAACCCCCTTCGGAAATCGAGGTCACCTCAAGCCTGGCGCTCGTGCGGGTGGTATGGGGCGAGGGGGCCGGTGACCCCGGGCCTGTCTTCTGCCCGCGTCCCTCTGAAAGATTTCCTTATGGGTCCAAGCGACCCGCGGGAACCGGAACTCGTATGGCGCAAAAGGAACCGCTCGTGGCGGCCCAATTGAGGAAACACGATCACTTGCTGGCCTGCCGGGGCCGCTTCTCGTGCTTTGCGAACACCGCGTCAGCCGTCTTCTTCTGATCATCTGACATGCTGTTGTACAGGGTCTCGAAGGCCGGAACGAGTTTCTTAAGTCCGTCCGCGTGGGCATCCGCCAGCTTCTCATAGGAGCGGAGGTCTTCAACGGCATTCATTGCGTGCAGGTTCTCAGCCCGCTCCTTAAGTACGGCATCGACCGCCTGTGCGTTCTCTCGCATCACCTGGGCGAACGAATTCCATTGCGACTCCTGAGCGGTAGTGATCTTCAGCTTTCGGTGCAGGTCCTTGATCCGCGTCTCTACCTGGTCCTCGTGAGAGCGAGTCTCCTTGCTCGGAGTCTGTGAGGGGGCAGGGGCGGCTTCCGGCGTCGTGGCTTGGGCCAACACCACGGTCGCCCGAGTGCGGTCCACACTGTCTCCTTGGCCGGGCACTACCGGCGCCGCGTGCAAAGGAGCGGCGAGACCGAGTGCGCTCAGAAGCGTCGCGATAGCAAGAGCATGGGCCATGGAGTCAGCGAGCTGGAACATGATTCCCCCTCTTCGTCGGTCGGACGTCCGAGATTTTCCCCGCCGATTGAACTCCCGCACAACGTCGATGGCACGAGCGCAGCGCACACATGTTAAACCGCGTAGCGGGAGCTTGCGATGAAGATTCACATTGCCTGCCGTGCCTCGACACTCCTGAGATCGAAGCGCCCGCAGAGCGCCACGGCTCCCACAGCCTAGACCAGCGTCGAGCTGTTGAATGATCTCAATGGAGCCCTCTGTAAGAGGAACCAACCCACCAAGCGATTCATTCGATCTGCGCGAAGACCGTCGGATTGAGCTTGGTCTCGTGAGAAAGCTGGCGCCAGGCATTCCGTTGGGTCAGGGCTCTGCGCGATCCTGATGCCTGGGGCGATGCTAGGCAGCCGAATCGCGAC
>DAIOWK010000277.1:0-5056 GCA_036758525.1 Myxococcota bacterium | reverse complement strand
CGAAGAGGGCGACAGCGAGGCCCGCGCCTAGAGCGATCGGGAATGCCCGCGCCCACGGCGCGCTCGGCCGGAAGACACGCCACGTAAAGATGGAAGCGGCGAGGAAACCGAGCCCTTGGACGAAGAGGCCGATCACGAAGGAGAAGTAGGCGAGGCGGGTGCCCGGGGCGAGGGTCGGACCGCCTAGCAGGACACAGAAGCCAAGCGGGCCAATCCCGAGGAGGCCCAGGCCTGCGGTGAGCTCTGGAAGCTGGCGCGTTTTGTGCCACAAGCCAAGAAGCCGCAGGGACACGAGGAGCCCGACGATGAAGAAGGCCCCGATCCCGCCAATTCCAATCATCGACCGCCGGTCCCCCGCGCGCGTGAGCCCGAGAAGCTCTCTCGGAGATTCGGCTGAGTCCCTTGAGAGCTGCGTGCCTCGACCTTCCGCGTCGGAGATCGGGGACGGTTCGCAAGGAGCACCTCTTCAACGAGCGCGGGGCCTCGCGGACGACCGGTTTGTGCCCGTGCCACCGCGAGTCTCGCGTGGCTGGTGCGGGGCGACCATGGCTCCCATTCAAGTCTTCGCGCGAGAGCGATCGACGCTGTCTTCGTTCCTCACTGAACGGCGTTCAGTGGGAAAGCGCTGAGGGGCACTGCGCTTCTCCTCGCGCCGCGACTGAACAGCGTTCAGGGGCTGGCGGGAGCGGCGATCTCAGACGGGTACGTGCTCCGACGCCATCCCGCAAACCCAAGAAAATCGGACGCTCGGTACAACTTTTCTGAGGACCGTCGTTTTTCCGAAGAGCGCCCCTCGTCTCCGAGTAAACTGAAGCATTCCCGAATGGTGTAGCGAGCACCCGAAGGATGGAGTTCGCTGCGAGTCAAACGCGGGGTGCCGATCAACAGGATCAAGAAGAAAGCGGGGAAACGGATGCGCCGTACCTGGAAAGTGTCGCTCATACAGTGGATGGTTGTACCGGCTCTTGCGCTGGCCCTCGCGGCCGGAATCTCCGACCGAGCTGAAGCGCAGGGCTCGGGGTATACGCAAACCCAATACCCGATCGTGTTGGCCCACGGGTTGCTCGGGTTCAAGAAGCTGCTTGGGGTGCTCGAGTACTTCTACGGGATCCCCGAGTCTCTTCAGAGTAGTGGCGCCCGTGTCTATGTGACACAGGTGACCGCCGTCGCCTCGAGCGAGGTCCGCGGCGAGCAGCTGCTTTCTCAGGTCGAGACGATCCTCGCCGTCACCGGCGCAAAGAAAGTGAACCTGATCGGCCACAGTCAGGGCGGCTTGGACGCGCGTTACGTCGCCGCCGTCCGGCCGGACCTCGTGGCGTCGGTCACGACCGTAGCCACGCCCCACAAGGGCGCACAGCTCGCGGACTACTTGCTGAGCCTCCCGCCTTCGCTCGAAGGCATCGTTGCAGGTCTCCTCGACGCCATCGGGACGCTGATCGACTTCGCTTCCGGTGCCCCCTCGCCTCAGGATGCACTCACCTCCTTGGGCACTCTGAGTTCTGGCGGGGCGGCCGCGTTCAACGCAAAGTACCCCCAGGGCGTTCCTCCTACTGCGTGCGGGAGCGGAGCGGCTTCCGTCAATGGCGTGCAGTTCTACTCCTGGGGAGGCACCGGCATCTTCACCAACATCCTCGACATTTCTGATCCGATTCTCGCCATCACAGGGTCGGTGTATAGCGAGGCGAACGACGGCCTCGTGGGGCACTGCAGCTCGCACTTCGGCACAGTCCTCCGAGACAATTACTTCTATAACCATCTCGACGAGGTGAACCAGGTTTTGGGCCTGGTGTCGCCCTTCGAGGCGAACCCGGTCTCCGTCTTCCGCGCGCAGGCGAATCGACTGAAGAATGCCGGTCTCTAGGTGCGCTGGGGAGTGCGACGTCCGCCCCGGCCGGCGGGGCGGGCGCCGCACCCCTTGGCTCCCGGGTCGTGCGTGAAGCGTCGCTGGCACATCTGCTCCGCGGTTGCACTCGCAGGGATCGCGGGCTTTCTCGCGCTACGGCGTCCTTATGCGCCCTTCCCGGGTACCGCTGCGCAGGCTTTGAGGGTCACTCCTGTTTCCGGGGCGGAGGCCGGGGAGCGGGGAGGAGGTTCCCTCGGGCCACTGCCTCCCTCGCTACGTGGGACGCAGATCGACGGAGACCTACCGACGGATGCGCGAGGGGATCTCGTGGTCTGCCCGGAGGTGCGCCGCTTCTTCGACTACTTTCTCAGCGCGACGGGCGAAGAGCCGGCGGAAACAGTCCGCGCTCGCATCGTGAGCGAGATCCAAGCACGTCTTCAACCGAGGGCGGCGAACGAAGCGATTGATCTTCTTGATCGGTATCTCGCGTACCGCGAGCGCGCCGCCGCGCTCGATCCCGCGGATCGAAACGACCTCGAGGCACAGTTTGCCGCGCTCGAAGAGCTACGACGCGAAATCCTAGGCGACCACGACGCTGTTGCCCTGTTTGGGGACGAGGAGGATGCAAGCCGGGTAGCGCTCGAGCGCCGCCGCATCGCCGAGGACCCCCGTCTCAGCGCGGAGGAGAAGGAGCGTGCGCTGGAAGAAGCCGAGGCGCAGCTCCCCGAGCCCGAACGCGAGGCACGGGCAGAGGCGGTCTCCGCGCTTCGCTTGTGGCAGGACGAGCAAAAGCTCCGCGCCGACGGTGCCTCCCCGCAGGAGCTTCGGGGGCTGCGCGAGAGCCGCTTCGGGAAGGAGGCGGCCGACCGTCTGGAAGAGCTCGACCAAGCCCACGATGCCTGGCGCGATCGCGTCAGTCTCTTCCAAAGTGGGAAGGCCGCGATCGAGTCGGACCCGTCCCTCACAAGCGACCAGCGCGCCAGCGCGGTGGATCAGCTGCTTCAAGCAAGCTTCTCCGCCACAGAGCAGATCCGCGTGCACGCCATCCTGGGCGACCCTGCCACATCCGCGCCCACCCCCTGAGCCTGCTTCCTGCGACCGCCCAGGGCCGGGCGCCGGGGCCGCTCCCGTCGCTCCAAAGCGGAGCAATGGCCCGAGTCGTATCCATGCGCGAGAATACGTCACGCGCCCGAAAATGGCGTATGAACGGGTGCAGGAGCGCGCAGCTCTCAGCGGCTTCGTGTGTCAGTGAAGAGAGCGAAGGTAGCGGTGCCTCCGCTCGCACGCTGTGGCTCCCTCTTACTTGTCGAAAGCGTAAGCCTGGCTGATTTCGCTAAGTGCCGCCTTGACGAGCTCCGCCGCCTTCGCGCGATGGCCGCCAAAGTCGTGAGCGGCTTTCTCCAGGTGATTGAGAGCATTGTGAAGAGCCTTATCCGCGGCGAGCAATTCCGGATGCTGCTCGGCTGTGTAGGCACGCGTGGCGAAGCCGAGGGCGAATGCCAATGCGAGGGTGATAAGGCTGAGAGAAGTCGAGCGCTTCATCGGTCATGATCCTCCGTGGTTATCTTTCGATCAGTTTTCAGGCCAAGGGACAGAGCGCACTTGGATTCACTCCGCGATCTTGCCAGCTTGGCCCCGTCTATCGGCGAAAGGGGTGTGAGGCTGAAGGTCGGCTCGAGGGCCGCCAAGAGCGGCGCAAAACCGGCTCTCGACTGGCATGCCCAAAGCTCGACTCGCTCGCGCAAGCGAGTTCCAGGTCGGGGCTTCACGCAGCCTCGCCCCACCTCCCTCGTCGAGGCCCTCTCCCGCTCCGCGCGGTTTCCTCGCAAAGCGCGGGTGGCGTGAGCTCGTAAGCACCCGATGCTGATTCCGCCCCCGGAAAGCCCTGGCGGACCTGCTTGCCGCCCTCGGTCTCCACTCGGTGGGCAAGAGGGACCGCCTTCCGCGGGGCGTATCATCTATAAGACTGGGCCTGGGGGAACCGCAATGGCAGAGGCGAATCTGCGGAATCGCAGCCAAGACCGCGCGCCATGGCGGGAGCGCTCGAGGGCGATCGACTTCTTCTCGATTGCAGAAGTTGCGCCTTCATGCGACTCCTTAGGGAGCGTTGCGGGAAGTGTCACCCCGGGGAGGCATCCTTTTGATGGGATTCTTGTGGTTCATTCTGATCGGGCTCGCTGCCGGATGGCTCGCTGGCCGCTTGATGAGAGGCAGCAGTTTTGGCGCTGTCGGGGACATCGTGGTCGGAGTGGTCGGAGCGTTAATCGGAGGGTTCTTGTTCCGCACGTTGGGTCTGTCGATCCGAGGCGGTCTTCTCGGCAGTTTGATCGTCGCGACGATCGGTGCCGTCGTCCTGCTCTTTCTCCTGCGTTTCGTCGAACGGGGGAAAGCCTGACGCATCGGCGCCCGTGGACCGCAAAGCAATGCCGGGCGTTTCATCATGGCATCCCCGCACGGCCGTGCGTTCCTTGGCTTGCGCTGCGCCAAAGCGCCCGCACCGCTCGCACCGCCGTCCGTGACCGGCTACGCGTCGGGGCCCGCCGCAGGCCAAACCGCTGGAGAGTCTGATGCGCGGGAGCCGGGGTGCCACCTTCCAGAGCATGCTGCCTGTCCTCTGGCTCGTGGCCGGCTGCGCGGCGGGTGGCGCTCCTGCCACTCCCGATCGCTCGCCCTTCCACTTCCCCGCGGACACCTTCGCATTCGCCAACGTGACGCTCATGGAATACGAAATTGACCCGGTGACTCGCGAGGTCTCCTCGCATCCGAGGGAAAAGCCCCCGGAGGTCACTCTGCAATGCGGAGCCATGGTGCGGGCAGCGCGGCAATTCTACTCCGTCGCCCGATTCGATCCGTCTGCTCCGGCCGCCGACGCGCAGACCTACGAACATCTGGTCCGTGAAGTGCTCGACACCGATCCGCGCCGTCCATCAAATCAGCGCGTGGTGATTCCCGGCTATCACGACCTGCGGGATCTCAGCGGGGCGCAAGCCCCGCTCGTCAAAGCGATGCTGGCGGGTCCCTGGGAAACCTACCTTCAGCGCGGCAACTGGCGCATGATCTTCCCCTTCCGCCCGGAACAGCAGGAGCGAGTCGCAGGACAGCTTCTCGACGGGCTCGCTCGTGGCTGGCCGCCGATCGTCCATGTGCTGCGCTTCCCAGAACGGACCATCAACCATCTCGTACTGGTCTTCGATGCCGAGCAGACTCCCGCCG
>DAIOWK010000276.1:0-5076 GCA_036758525.1 Myxococcota bacterium | reverse complement strand
AGATCGTTCTTCGTGGCGTGAACTTCGACTTTGACAAGGCCACGATCCGCCCCGACGCCAAGGTCATCTTGGACGAGGCTGCGGCCATCCTGAAGCGCAATCCCGATACGAAGGTCAATGTGGATGGCTATACGGACAGCATCGGCACCAAGGAGTACAACCAAGGGCTCTCCGAACGCCGTGCGACGTCGGTGGCCGACTACCTTGGCCAAGCGGGAGTCACCAGGTCGAACCTCATTCCGAGAGGCTTCGGCTTGACCAATCCCGTCGCCTCCAACAAGACCGCGGAAGGGCGCGCCAAGAACCGACGCGTCGAGCTCCTAGTCCTCGGTCAGTAGGCCCTCGATTGCTCCGGGTCCGCGGACGGGACCGCGGACCCGGAGCAATCTGCCCGCCGGCTTCTTCTCCCGTACGCGCTCGCAGCCTCTGGTTGCGATGCCCATGCCCCGGGACTAGGGTGGCCCAGGCACCCCATGGCAAGGCGCATCTACCTCGACCACAACGCGACGACGCCCCTGCGCGAGGAGGTGGTGGAGGCTTGCACCCGCGCATTTCGCAGCTTCGGAAACCCTTCCAGCACGCACTTCGAAGGTGCAGCGGCCCGTGCCGAGCTCGAGCGCGCACGCACGCGCGTGGCGTCTTTGCTTGGAGCCGACCCGGCGGAGATCGTCTTTACCTCGGGCGCGACCGAGTCCAATAACTTGGCCCTCCACGGCACACTCGCCGCCGGGCGGGCGCCGGGCCACCTCATCACCTCGCGCGCCGAGCACCCCTCGGTACTCGAACCGGCGGAGTCCCTCGAACGCGCGGGCGTCAAAGTGACGCGCCTTGCCGTCGATGCCTCCGGTCGACTGGATCCCAGCGCCGTCGCCGCGGCTTTGGAGTCGGAGGCGACGGTTGTCTCGGTTCTCTGGGCGAACAACGAAACAGGGGTCCTCCAGCCCCTTTCAGAGATCGCCCAGGCTGTGAAGGCGCGGGGTGCACTGCTCCATGTCGACGCGACCCAAGCGGTCGGGAAGATTCCCGTGCGTGTCGACGCGCTTCCCGCGGACCTCCTCTCCGGGAGTGCCCATAAGCTGAACGGTCCCAAGGGCGCAGGTTTTCTTTTCGTGCGCCGTGGGCTTGAGCTCGAAGCGTGGCTTCGCGGCGGGCCTCAGGAACGACGTCGGCGGGGGGGCACAGAGAACGTGGTCGGGATCGTGGGTCTCGGCATCGCCTTCGAGCTGGCGGAGCGAGAGCTCCCGGAGCGCGCCGGGCGCATGGCCGAGCTGCGCGACCGGCTGTGGGAAGGTCTTCGCGCCACCCTGGGTGCGGTGCGCCGCAACGGATCCCCCTCCCACGTCCTCCCCAACACATTGAACGTCTGCTTCGAAGGTGCCCCGGGCGAGGTCCTCCTGGAAGCGCTCGATCTCGAGGGTGTCAGTGTTTCCGCCGGTGCCGCCTGTCATTCGGGTTCGAGCGTGGCCTCCCACGTCCTGCTGGCCATGGGTCTAAGCCTCGAGCAGGCCCGCGCCTCGCTGCGCTTCAGTGTCGGACACGGCGTGGACGAGGCCCAGATCGATCACGTGCTCGGGCTTCTGCCTCGGCTCGTCGCGCGCGTGCGCGAGGTAGGAGCGCGGTGAGCACAACGGCGAAGCTCGCCTTTCCCGGTGAGCGCGTCGTGGTCGCGATGTCGGGGGGAGTCGACTCCTCGGTTGCCGCAGCGCTCCTCGTGGAACGGGGATGCGAGGTGGTCGGCGTGACCATGCACCTGGCCGGCGAGGCCTCGCGCTGCTGCTCCCTCGACGACGCAGACGATGCGCGGCGGGTGGCGGAGAAGCTCGGGATTCGCTTCTACGTGGCGAACTACACCAGCCAGTTCCGGAGCGAGGTGATGGAAGCCTTTGCCGATGAATACCTCGCAGGACGAACGCCAATTCCCTGCGTGATCTGCAATCAGCGCTTCAAGTTCCGGCATCTCCTCGATCGCGCGCGCGCGCTTGGTGCCTGCGCCGTGGCAACGGGTCACTACGCCCGCGTCGAGCGGGATCCGTCCGGCGGGCGCCACCGCCTGCGCGCGGCGATCGATTCCGCGAAGGACCAGTCCTACTTCCTCTTCGACCTCGACCAAGCCCAGCTTGCCAAGGCTCTTTTCCCGCTTGGCGCCATGCGCAAGGAAGAAGTCCGCGCCCATGCCCGTCGCTTGGGCCTCGCCACCGCGGAAAAGCCTGAGAGCCAGGAAATCTGCTTTGTGCCGGATGGAGACTATGCGGGTGTGGTGGAGAAGCTACGGCCGGAAGCATCGGCCCGCACGGGGGATATCGTAGACACCGGGGGACGCATCCTCGGCCGGCATCGGGGTGTGCACCGCTTCACGGTGGGACAGCGGCGTGGCCTCGGCATTTCCGCTGCAGAGCGCCTGTTCGTGGTCGGTCTCGACGCCGCGGCGAACCGCGTGGTCGTAGGGCAAGCGGCGGAGCTGCTGGCGCGCCAGGCGACGCTAAAAGGTGTGAGCTGGGTGGCGGGCGCACCTCCTGACGACCCCATCCGTGTCACCGTTCGGGTTCGCTACCGCCACGAGGGGGCTCCCGCGGAACTCCGGCTCACCGGTGCGAGCTGCGCCGCAGTGCATTTCGACGAACCGGTGCGTGCGGTGGCACCCGGACAGGCCGCGGTCTTCTATCAAGGGGACGTCGTCCTCGGCGGGGGCTGGATCGCGGGCTCTCTGCAGTGACCGCTCTGGCAGAAGAAGCCTTTCGGGCCGAGCTCGAGGCGGCGCTCGGTCACCATTTTCAAGACGCGACGCTCTTGCGACGTGCCCTCACCCACCCCTCGTTCGCGAACGAGACCGGCCTGCGGGAAAGCAACGAGCGCCTCGAGTTCTTGGGGGACGCCGTCCTCGGCTTGGTCGTCGCCCATCTCCTCTACGAGTCTCATCCGGACTGGACGGAGGGCGAGCTTACCCGGGCCCGCCACGCACTCGTGAATATGCGGGCCCTGGCAGGCCTCGCGCGCGAGTTGTCCCTCGGCCAGCACGTGTGCCTCGGTCGCAGTGAGCAGCGCACGGGGGGAGCCGAGAAAGACTCGATCCTCTCCGACCTTTTCGAGGCCCTTGTGGGTGCGATCTATCTGGACGCGGGCACTGCACCCGTCTGCGCGCTCGTGCGGGTGCGTTTCGAAGCCGCCCTCAAGGCGGGCGCTCCTCCCCCCGAGCGCGATCCCAAGACACAGCTCCAAGAGTGGGCCCAGGCCCATTTCCGCTGCGTTCCCACCTACCACGATGTGGCGGATAGCGGCGTCGAGAACGACGAGGGGCGCTTCGTGGTGGAGGTTCGTGTGGCAGAGCGCGCACTCGGGGAGGGCGTGGGACGCACCAAACGCCAGGCGGAACGCGAAGCTGCGACGGCTGCGCTCCGCCACGCCGAGCACGCGCTTGGCTGAGGACACCGGCATGGATGCCGGACCTGCGTACCGCAGCGGTGTCGTGGCTCTCCTCGGTCTTCCGAATGCGGGGAAGTCGACGCTGTTTAACCACCTGCTCGGCCAAAAGCTCGCAATCGTGACGCCCAAGCCGCAGACCACCCGCAGCCGGCTCCTTGGCGTCCTAACCCTCGAGCATGCGCAGCTTCTGCTCCTCGATACGCCCGGTCTCCACGAGGGAAAGGGTGAACTGCACGCCTCCATGCAGCGTGCTGCCCTCGCGGCGATCGAGGATTGCGACGTGGCGCTCTTGCTCGTCGATTCCACGAAGGGCTGGGAACCCGCGCACCGCAGCGCCGCGGCGCGCCTTTCCAGGCTTCGGAAGCCGTGGCGCCTGGTGGGAACGAAGGGGGATCTGCCGCGGCCAAAGCAGGCCGTTTGGCCGCCCGGGGAGGCTCGAGAGGGGCTCCCCGCACTCCTGCTCTCCGCACGAAGTGGAGCGGGAGTCCGCGCCCTAAGGGACGCCGTTTTGCCTCTTTTGCCCCTGGGTCCCCCGCTCCGAGCGCGCGACGAGCTCACGGACCGGCCCCTGCGCTTCCTGGCCGGCGAACTCGTGCGGGAGGCCCTCTTTCAGCAGCTCCGCGAGGAACTCCCCTATGCGGTTGCCGTCGAAGTGGACGAGTACGATGAGACAACCCGCTCCGATCTCGTTCGCATACGCGCGAACCTGCTGGTGAGGCGCAGGTCGCAGAAGTCGATCGTGATCGGTGCCGGGGGCGAGCGGATTCGCAGTATTGGTACCCAGGCGCGGCAGGAGATCGAGCGCCTCGTTGAGCGCAAGGTGCACCTCGAGCTCTGGGTCAAGGTCGAGGCTGGCTGGGCGGACCAGCGTCGGCGTGTCGAGGCCTTAGGCTACGTTTGACGTCGGGCTTTTGATTCGTGTACGGTGCCCGGGCTGGGGTCCGCTGCCCGCACCCTAGCGAGGGCGCCCAGCGCCTGCGGCTCTGCGTCACAGCGACTCCACGAGCTTACCCCTTGCGCTGGCCGACAAGGCCGCGATCAGCACAGGAGAACGGATGAGCCAACAGAGCGACGTTGTCATTGCGAGCGCCGTGCGGACCCCGATTGGATCGTTTCAGGGTTCCCTCGCCTCGCTCAGCTCTCCAGAACTTGGTGCCATCGCGATCCGCGAGGCGGTGCGGCGTGCCGGTGCGAAGTCCGAGCAGATCGAGCGCGTCATCATGGGCTGCGTCCTCTCCGCGGGTGTCGGTCAGGCTCCGGCTCGCCAGGCGACGATCAAGGCGGGGCTGCCCGTCGCGACCGGCGCGATCACCGTGAACAAGGTCTGCGGTTCCGGGCTGCAAGCCGTGATGTTTGCGCGTCGCGAGATCATGGTCGGCGACGCGCAGGTTGTTGTCGCGGGGGGCATGGAGTCGATGTCGAACGCACCGTATCTCCTGCCCCAGGCCCGAACTGGCTACCGCATGGGCAACGGCACGCTCGTGGATTCGATGATCTACGACGGCCTTTGGGATCCGTACGACCAGGTCCACATGGGGACCTGCGGGGATGCGGTCGCTTCGAAATATGGATTCACGCGTGAGGACCAAGACCGCTTCGCAAGAACGAGCTTCGAGCGCGCGATTCAGGCGCAGAAGGCTGGCAAGTTCAAGGCCG
>DAIOWK010000275.1:0-5145 GCA_036758525.1 Myxococcota bacterium | reverse complement strand
ATCACCTCATCGACCATGGTGCACCCGGAGATTCTTGCGGATGTCGCCTCCATCACACGCGCCAATGAAATGGAGGTGGTGAATCATTACAACATTCGGCGCGTCGTGGATATCTATGCCTCCGTGCAGGACCGCGATCTCGGTGCCGTGGGCCGGGAGGTCAACCAACTCGTGGATGCGAATCGGAAGCTCCTGCCGCGGGGCAGCTTCATCACGGTCCGCGGGCAACTCTCGACCATGCGCTCGTCCTACGTCGGCTTGATCGGTGGCCTTGGCTTCTCGATCGTCCTGGTCTATCTGCTCATCGTGGTGAACTTTCAATCCTGGTTGGATCCATTCATCATCGTGAGTGCTCTTCCGGCCGCGTTGGCGGGAATCGTGATCTTCCTGTTCGTGACGTTCACCACGCTAAGCGTGCCGGCGCTGATGGGCGCGATCATGGCGATGGGGGTTGCCACCGCGAATAGCATTTTGGTTATAGCTTTCGCCAGAGAGCGCCTCACCCATCACGGAGACGCCGCGAACGCGGCGGCAGAGGCGGGATACACCCGGTTCCGTCCCGTCTTGATGACGGCACTCGCCATGATCATCGGGATGATTCCGATGGCGATCGGGCTCGGAGAGGGCGGCGAGCAAAACGCTCCGCTCGGTCGGGCGGTGATCGGCGGCCTCCTCTTCGCCACGGTTTCGACGCTCTTCTTTGTGCCGGCCGTCTTCAGCCTGCTCCATGAGCGACGTCGCACGCTGGAATCATCAGGTCAGGGTGAAGCGCACGAGCGGCCTGAAGGATAGACGCGCAAGGATGCTGCGGTAATGACCGAAGGGGAAGAAAAATCGCAACAAGCGGGCCAGCGCATGGCGCCGACCGAGCACGGGCGGCGCGATGCCAGGCTCTACTACGTGATGGGTGCGGTCGTCGTGATCGGGCTTGTCCTCTACCTTGGTGTGCACGCGCGTTCGGCGGCGGAAGTGCGGCTCAAGCAAGCAACCCAGGACGCGCTCAAGATCGCGGTGCGCGTCGTGACGCCCGTCCCCACCGTTGCGGACCAGGAACTGGTTCTCCCGGGGAACACGCAGGCATTCATCACTGCGCCGATCTATGCGCGGACCAGCGGTTACCTGGAAGAGTGGTATTTCGACATTGGAGCGCGTGTCAAGCAGGGGGCCTTGCTCGCACGGATCGCGACGCCAGAAGTGGATGAGCAGTTGAAGCAGGCGCGAGCAGATCTCAAGAGTGCGGAGGCCAATCTCGCGACTGCAAAGATCACCGCGGAGCGCTGGCAGGCACTCGTTGCAAACGGGGCGGTCTCGAGGCAAGAGACGGACCAGGCGTCCACAAACCTCCGCTCCGCGAAAGCCGCGGTGGATGCCAGTACGGCCAACGTGCGGCGACTCGAGAACTTGCAGTCGTTCGAAACGGTCTATGCGCCATTCGCTGGGGTGATCACGGCTCGCAATACGGATATCGGCGCTTTGATTGATGCCGGCGCCAGCGGGCGAGCGAGGGAGCTCTTCCAGCTCGCGGATGTTCGTACGATTCGGGTGTATGTCGCGGTGCCAGAAGTATACGCCCAAGCGGTACAGCCGAACGCGGAGGCGCTCCTCACGCTTGACGAGTTTCCCGGCGAGTCCTTTCACGGCACGATCGCCAGGAACGCAAATGCCATCGACCCGGCTTCGCGTACGCTGCTTACGGAGGTGGATATTGACAATCAGGACGGACGGTTGATGCCTGGGGCCTACGCCCTTGTCCACCTGAAGCTGCCCAAGGGGATTCGCTCCGTGACCATTCCGGCGAACACCCTCCTCTTCCGATCGGAAGGTCTGCAGGTGGGCGTTGTGCGCAACGGTCAAGCGGAGCTCCTCCCCGTAAAGATCGGCCACGACTACGGGGAGACCGTGGAGGTCGTTGCAGGGCTCGAGGCGACGGATGCGGTCATCGTCGATCCGCCGGATTCGCTGATCAGCGGCACGCCGGTTGAGGTACATCAGCCAGCGGGGGGATAGGGGCTGCGAGCGTGGGTGCCCTGCCCGGTGCTGCAGGCGGCTACATCAGGCGAGCCCCACGGCGCGAATGGCAGAAGCCCAAAACGCGGCCATCGAAGCGGAGCGCCCGGGTGGTTTTAAGAGGTTCCGGTACGCCTCCAGAGTCACTAGAACCCAGGACTCTCGGGCGTCTTGTAATTTGCATCACGAACGCAATGTAAATGTAGTAGGCTTACGTGCAGGATGGGCAAGAGCCCGAAATGAGCTCCACTCCCTCTACGTTCGACGATCTGCCGCGCGCCGTGCTCCTCCCCGTCGCGCTCGAGACGATGCACGTGGGGCACCTCCTCGACCGTGCGCTCATGCCACACGTCGTGATCGCGACGAAGAACGTCGCTGCGGTCGAAGGGGTCGCCATCCTCGAGTGGATGGGTGCCAGTCCTGTCTACACCGGCCGCATGCGCAGGCTGATGGGCATCGAGGGCGACGGCGTGGACGCCATTATGAAGGCCCTCCAGCTCGACGTCGGGTTCCCCCATCAGTACATGGACGTGGGCTGGAGGCTATTGGATGCCCGACACGGTGAATTTTGGCTCCGTCATTGTGGCGCGCTCCTGGACGTCGAGCCGCACGGAGAGGAGCGCGTAGTCGGGATGTGCCATCACATCGAAGATCCGACCTTCGATGCAACGGCCTACGCGACGAATCCCCGCGCCCGAATCCGTCCGATTCATCGTCCGCCGCGAGTTCCCGCCGACCGCACGCCCCATTGCCACTGGACGATCGAGATCGATCCTGCGAATGAACCGGTAAGCGCCGCAGCCCACACCAGTACGGTGGCAGCGCTTCCGCTCGCGCGCATCGAAAATCACTGCGCGCCCGAGAGCACACCGCACGGGATGACAAACTACGCAGGTCCATTCGATCCGGAGTTTCGTCTAGGGCGCCTCTCGAGCGCGACGCTGGCCGCCGTCGCGCGCGAGTTCCAGGCGCAGGTGCACCTACTCTCCTGCTCAGCGGAGATCACACTCGTCGAGCGGCTGGGCTGCGCGAAAGCCCGCGACTTGATCTCGACGCAGTGGATTGCGGCCTCTTGGATCGCCGCCAAGCGGCTCGCCACAGCGCTCGGACAGACGGGCGGGGGAACGCACGCGGTGGCGGCGGTGCTCCGCGGGCTCGCGACGCTGCCCCCGGGTTTTCATCGCAGTGCCGAGGTCTCGGACGACCGAGTGCGCCTTGGACTTGAGCCCGTGAACCCAGACCTTCTCGACCCGGAACATCCCGGGTGGCTGGGCCTCCTCGTTCGCGGGGCTCAAGGCGGCCTAGAGGCCGCCGCTCAGGCGGTGGAACCGCGCGCGCGCTTCACCGATTTCTCGATGCACGCCGGTCGCCTCTCGATCGAGTTCACCGTTGAGCCAGGCGCCGCGCCTGCGGTAGCGCCGCCGGCGGCAGCGTTCATGCGCCTTAGTACCGCGACCTCCTTCGTATTCGATGTGGAGCGAGCGCGCTGACAGGGCAGACGCCTAGCGCCGGGAGATCAGGCCCCGCCTCCGGAAGCCGGTATCCCCTACGCGGCGCCACCGGAGAGTTCGCGCACCAGCGTGGACTCGAGGAGCGCGAGCTCGCCCTCACGCAGGCGGGCCCCGGGGCCCTCGAGCATCAGCGTCGACGCAAGACCCGAGAGCACCGAGACGGTGTAGTGCTGGAGCACGCGGTGCGCCGCTCGCGGGAGCGGTGCATCGTGAAAGAGCCGACGCCAAACGCGGTCAAAGGCGCGGAACATGCGCGCCTGCCAAGACGGTACGCGGGCCGCGTAGAGGTCCGGTCGGCGCAGATGATCCAGCAGGATCTCGAAGGTCGACGCGTACTCGCGGCTTGCGAAGTGCTGCCACGTACGCTCGAGGAATAGCGACGTCCGCTCCGCAAGACTCGTCCGTGCTGGGATGATGTCCTCGAGGCGGGTTTCGAAGCGCCGAAATGAGTCTTCGAGCACCGCGAGCAAGATGCCATCTTTGTCACCAAAGTGGTGCTGCACTGCGCCCCAGGTAACGCGCGCGCGGCGCGTGATCTCCAGCGTGGTGGTGCGCTGGAACCCGAGTTCGGCGATGCAATCGATCGTGGCGTTCAGGATGCGTCCCCGCGTGTCCGCGGTGCGCTCGGCATGCGAGCGGCGCACCCGACGTCCGAGCCCTGGACGAATGCGGATCGTCTGCGTCACGGCTGCCCAGCTTTCCCAGCGTTACGCTCCGCGCGCAGCTGACGCACCACCTGGCTCGCCACCGCCGCCACCGGCCAGCCGCCATAGTGCGCAATGTGCACCACCAGTTCGTCGATTTCGGCATCCGTCAGCTGCCCCGTGCGCATTGCGGCGCTCAGATGAAGTTTCAACGTCGCCTCGTGCCCGAAACACATGAGGACGGTGAGCGTCACGATGCGGCGATCGCGCACCGAGAGACCTGGGCGGGTCCAGACGTCCGCGAAGAGATGGTCGAATGTGACGTCGAGAAAAGCGTCACCTGTTGAGAGCGGAGGAGGCTTGAAGCCCATCACTCGTTCGAATGCCGCAATACCGCGTTCCCTGCGGTCTCCCTCTGCCATCGGTCACCTCCTCTTCGCGTCCTCGAGGTCGTACACGCGCGCCATGATCTGCGAAGCGAGCGCCGCGCCGGGCAGGGCTACGCCGCATTCCCGTGCGAGTGCCAGGGTCGCGGCAAGGTCTTTCTCCGCGAGGTCGACGAATCGGGCCAACATGGCCTGGAAGCCCTCGGCGTGGCGCGTTTCCTCTGGTGTCTTGTGGAGCGCGAGAAACGCCAGCATGGGATCTGTCAAGTTGCCGTTCGAGCGTGTGACCTCCTCGAGCACCTGCTGGGGAAGCCCGCTAGCGCGGGCGAGCAGCATGGCCTCATAGGCCGAGGTCCAGGCGAGGTAGGTCATGAGGTTGTTGCAAAGCTTGAGCTTTGTACCCGCGCCAAGCGGACCTGCGTGCACGATCAGCTTGGCAAACGACTCAAGCGCGGGGCGGATCTTGTCGAGGTGACTCGCGTCTCCGCCCACCATCACCGTGAGCGTGCCCTGCGCGGCGCCCACAGCGCCGCCAGTGAGACACGCGTCGAGCACGGCAACACCACCCGCCGCAGCCGCTTCGGCCAACTCGAGCAC
>DAIOWK010000274.1:0-5175 GCA_036758525.1 Myxococcota bacterium | reverse complement strand
CCAAGGCGCTGGTGCGGATCGGCCACGCGAGCGCGATCGATGCGCTCGTCGAGGCCCTCGAGCGACGCGATGATGGGGTGGCATCCCTCGCAGCGTATTGCCTCGGTGCCACCGCGAGCTCGCGCGCCTTCGACGCGCTGCGCGAAGCCTTGCCCCGGGCCCTCTTTCGCGGCGACTTCGAGCTGGCCCGGGAGCTCGTGCGGGCCTTTGCGCGCTTCGGCCGTAGCGAGGCCGCGCCCGATCTGGCTGCCGTACTCGCCCGCAAAAGCTTGCTCAAGCGTCGCCCGCTGCGCGAGCTCAAGCTCACGGTGATCGACACCCTCTCAAAGCTGCCCGGCAGCGCCGCGCTCCAGGTGCTCGCCGTGGCGGGCGAATCCCGCGAGCCGCAGGTGCGCGAAGCCGCCCGGCGTGCCCTCGCCCGGCGCCCGGCACAGCCTGCTGCATGACGGCGGGCGCGGAGACACTGCGCGCCCCCGGCTACCGGTTGCTAGCCTCGCCGGCGGATGCACTCACCCCCGTCCTGCATTCTGGGCGTCGACCTCGGGAGCAAACGCATCGGTCTTGCCGTCTCGGACCGCGAAGCCCGCATCGCCTTTCCCGCAGGAGTTCTCGAGCGGCGCGGTCCGGCGAAGGACATGGCCCGGCTCCGCGCGATCGTGGCCGAGCGTGGGATCTGTGAGATCGTGGTGGGACTTCCGATCCACATGAACGGGCGGAGAGGTCCGGAGGCGCTGGCGGCGGGCGAGTTCGCCCGGAGACTCAGCGAGGCGACCGGGCTCACGGTCGCCCTGCAGGACGAGCGCTGGACCTCACGCGAGGCAGAGCGGGCGCTTCGGGAGATGGGTCACCGCCGAGAGCCCAAGCCGGGCCGCGTCGACGAGATGGCGGCGACGCTCATCCTCTCCACCTACCTCGAGCGAAGGCAGCGCGAACTTCCAGCGCGGGAGCCTTCGGACGAGAACACGCAGCAGTGAGGCTGCGCCACTGGTTCCTGCTCGCCGGGGTCCTCTTGGCCCTCGGCGCCGGAGCGGCCGGGACGCTTGACTGGCTGCTCTCGCCTCCCGCGGCCCAGGCGGAAGCGGTGCTGTTCGATGTTCCGGTGGGATCCACACTCTCGACCGTGGGGCGCGCCCTTGCCGCGGCGGGTCTCGTGCGCAGTCCGCGCGCGTTCGTCCTGCTCGGGCGCTGGCGCAAGGTGCAGGGGCACCTTCAGGCCGGGCAGTACGAAGTCTCGGCGGCGATGCCGCCGGGCGAGATCCTCGAAATGATGGCCGAGGGCAAGGTGCATACCCTCGAGCTCTTGGTGCCCGAGGGCATCTCGGCCGCCGAAATCGCAGAGCGCCTGGGCGAGCTCGGTCTGTGCGACCCGGCTGAGTTTATGGCTGTGGTGCGGGACCCGGGCTCCGCAGCCGCCTTCGGCGTCGAAGGCCCGGGCCTCGAGGGCTACCTCTTCCCCGAGACCTATCGACTGCCCCACGGGCTTACGGCCCGCGAGATTGCGCGAACGCTCGTGGCCGAGTTTCATGCGGCATGGCGTGGTGTGGGTGATTCCGCGTCGCAGCAGGGGCTGTCCATGCGCACGGTCGTCATCCTCGCCTCGATCATCGAGAAGGAGACGGGGCTCGCCGAGGAGCGACCGCTCATTGCCTCCGTTTTCCGGAACCGCCTCGCCCGGGGCATGCGGCTCGAGTCCGACCCGACGGTGATCTACGGGATCGATGGCTTTGATGGCAACCTGCACCGCGTGGACCTGGAAAATGCCGCCAATCCCTACAACACCTATCGCATCCAGGGGCTGCCGCCCGGTCCGATTGCCAATCCCGGAGCTGCGGCACTGCACGCGGTGGTGGAGCCTGCGACCACTGACTATTTCTACTTCGTCTCACGCAACGACGGAGGACACGTCTTCTCGCGCAACTACCAAGAGCATGTGGCCAACGTGGACCACTACCAGAGGAGACGCAGCCGATGAGCGATGCAGCGATCGATCCGCGCATCTTCTTTGGGCAGAAGATGCCGCAGGATTGGAACCGTGCCCTGGCCGAGCAGGAGCGGGCAGTCGCGGAGGCCAAGCGCGTGCTGGACGGGATGCGGGCAGTGGATGCCACGATTCGCGTGGAGGTACGCGGCGAAGGAGGAGGCACGTTCTTCCTGAACGTCGTGGCCGGACGGATGGAAGCCGGGGACGCCCCGTCCCATCCCCCCTTCATGACGCTCGTGCAGGATCGCGCGTCGTTCGAGCGCCTCGCCGCCGAAGCCGGTGATTCGGCCATGGGGATGCTGGGCGGCCTCTCGGGTCTTGCGGGAGGAATGAAGCTCACGCGAGGAAGGCTCGACAACCTCGACGCCGTGAAGGGCTCGCTCCTCTTCGAGGTGACGGGCGCGCAGGGCTTCCGCGTGCTCACACACTTTGGGCCCGGCGCCCTTCCGGAGCACCCGGACACGACGCTCACCGTCGACCCCGGGGCCTATCGCGACCTGCGGACGGGGCTCCTCGAGCCGCAGAACGCGTTCATGAGCGGAAAGATCAAGGTGGCGGGAAACATGCAGCTCGCGATGCAGCTCGCCTTGGCCGCGCTCTCCCCCGACTGATTGCGGGATTTGCCGGGCGGCTTCGCCGCTACGGCATGGCCACGTTGCGCAGGAGCGAGATGTTTTCCAAGAGCTTCCCGGCGCCATGTGCCACGGCCGTGAACGGGTCCTCGCTACGCAGGATCGGCAGCTTGGTCTCCTGGCGCAGCAGGTGGTCGAGGTTGCGCAAGAGCGAACCCCCTCCCACGAGCATGATGCCCCGATCCACGATGTCGGCGGCGAGCTCCGGAGGCGTGCGCTCGAGGGTGAGATGCACGGTCTCGATGATCGCGTGGATCGGCTCGATCAGCGCCTCCCGGACCTCATCGCTCGTCGTGACGACGACCTTCGGAATGCCCGAGACGAGGTCCCGGCCCTTGATCTCCATGGTGTTCGTCTTGGTGTGGGGGGAGGCGGTTCCGATCGTCATCTTGATGAGTTCTGCCGTGCGTTCGCCGATCAGCATGTTGTACTTGCGCTTCACGTAGTTGATGACCGCCTCGTCCATGTGGTCGCCGCCGACCCGGATCGAGCGTGAGGTCACGATCCCCGAGAGCGAAATCACAGCCACGTCGGTCGTGCCGCCGCCCACGTCGACGATCATGTTGCCCGTCGCGGCGGTCACATCCAGGCCTGCGCCGATCGCCGCGGCCATGGGCTCTTCCACCAGGAAGACCTCGCGGGCCCCGGCGGAAAGGGTGGATTCGCGCACCGCGCGCTTTTCGACACTGGTGATGCAGGGCGGAACGCAAATCACGACGCGTGGCCGCACCAGCTTGCTGCGGTTGTGCGCCTTGCGGATGAAGTA
The DNA here is from genome assembly GCA_036758525.1 of Myxococcota bacterium. Lineage (GTDB taxonomy): Bacteria > Myxococcota_A > UBA9160 > UBA9160 > UBA9160 > UBA9160. Next base: position 1,796 of record DAIOWK010000274.1, on the reverse strand, counting down.
GCGGAGCATGGCCTCGGTGACTTCGAAGTCGGCGATCACGCCGTCTTTGATCGGACGCACCGCACGGATCGAGTCCGGGGTGCGCCCGAGCATCTCCTTGGCCTCGTGGCCCACGGCTTGGATGCGATCGCCCCGGCCGCTCGGCTGCGCGACCACGGCCACGACGCTCGGCTCCGAGCACACGATGCCCTTGCCCCGCGCATAGACGAGCGTGTTGGCGGTCCCGAGATCGATCGCCAGGTCGTTGGAGAAGACGCCGAAGAGCGAGTCGAGGAACATGCAGTGGCCCTTCTGAAGGGATGTTCGGAAGTGGGGAATGCCGTCTGTCTTGTGTATCGGCAGCGGCATTTGGGAGTTGAGACCGCAAGAGCACAATTTGCCGCCTCCTGGAACCCGTCGCGGGAGCACAAGCGCCCGCGGTTCCCGACGGCGAGGAGTGCGACCCCATGCGATGCAGGGAGCCCCAGTGGCAACTCCTGCGCGGCCCGGCCCGAGGGAAAGGGAGCCTGCCCCCGCTGCAGGCACTCCGCCGAAACCACGCGCCTGAGATCCGTGCGCGCCGCTCTTGCCTAAGAGTTGCCGGTGGATCGGCCTTCGCTTGGGGCACGGGCCGAGCGGTCCGAGGGCCAGGCGGCGCGTCCCGAGCTGGCGCAGCGCGGCGTGCAGAGCTCGACTAGGACTGGATCACGAGTTTCGAGAGGCTCGTCTTGCGCAGGTTCGTGCGCTGAATGGTGCGCACGAGCTCCGCGACCTTCTCGGTATCCGTCTCGAACGGGTTGTTGCAGATGACCCGCACGTTCAGCAGGTTGCCAAGGCGAATGTTCGACCAGTCGAGGTCGTACTGGATCGAGTTCTGGCGGGCCAGCTTGATGAACTCGCCCCGCATCTTCGCCCGGGTATCCGGCGGCGGCTCGGTCTTGGCCTTGATCACCTCGTCGTCGTCGAGCACGCGCTCGACGGCTCCGTTGCGTTCGAGGAGGTAGTAGAGGCTGCGGTTCAGCCGGATATCGTGGTACTGCAGGTCGAGCATGAACACCCGCGGGTCGCTCCAGCTCGTTCCGCGCCGGTCAATGTACGACTGGATGAGCCGCCGCTTGATCACCCAGTCGACCTCGCGGGCCAAGCGCTCCGGGTCGTCGTCGAGGCAGTCGAGCACGTACTGCCACTTGCCGACCACGTCGCGCAGCTGCTCGCTCACGGGGTACTGCTCGATGTACTTCTGTGCGATCTCGCAGTACTCGCGCTGGATCTCGATCGGAGAGTACTCCCGGCCGTTGTCGAGCCGCAGGCGCCGCTTGCAGGTGGTGTCGTAGCTGATGTCCTTGATCGCCTTCACGGGATTGCGCAGGGTGAAGTCTTTGTTGATGTAGTTGTCCTCGATCATCTGGAGCACGATCGCGCAGCTCCCGATCTTGAGGAAGTTCGTGTACTCCGACATGTTCGAGTCACCGACGATGACGTGCAGCCTGCGGTACTTCTCGCGGTCCGCGTGGGGCTCATCGCGCGTATTGATGATCGAGCGGTCGTTGGTCGTGGTGCCCGAGATCTTCTGGTAGATGTGCTGGGCACGCTGGCTCACGCAGTAGTGGACCCCGTCCTGGGTCTGGAAGACCTTGCCGGCGCCGGTGTAGATCTGGCGCGTCACGAGGAACGGGATCAGCTGCTCCGCGAGGTAGTAGAAATCGACGTCGCGATCCACGAGGTAGTTCTCGTGGCAGCCGTAGCTATTGCCGACGAAATCGGTGTTGTTCTTGAAGATCGAGAGCTTCCCCGCGATGCGTTCCTCGCGGATCTTC
>DAIOWK010000273.1:0-5184 GCA_036758525.1 Myxococcota bacterium | reverse complement strand
TCAGGCAGTTGCAAGCCATAGCGCGCCATAGCGTCTATCTCCGGATGGTTGAGGGTCCCTCAAGAAACCCGATGCCGGGGCGTAGCGAGTGACCTCTCTCGCGTCCTCTGGTCCGCAACCTCAACGTTTTCAACGTGACTCAATTTTAGGAAGCCACAAGGGCGTGGCGCCAGCCCGGCCAAAGGCGCGATAGCCAAGACCAAAGCACCCGATCCGAGGCCCGAAAGCCGACGCCCCTACCTCCGGGCTGCCGCTCGAGGACGAGCAGCTGGCGGCGAAGCGCGAGAAACCTCGGCTTGGAGCTGGGCGCGAGACCACAGCTGAGATCGAATCGCAGCCAAAAGAGCCAGAAGGGCAGGGCACGCCATCGAAGGCACATTGACCCAGCGCGATGAAAACATCAATCATTTCACTGCGGAAGAGAATTCGGAAGGCACAGCTGGTGCAGCGTAGTCATCGTGTCCGATCGTGTGGGCACACAGCGGTCCGAACCGCGTCTCGACACAGCCGCATTGACCGGTCGCGTGCCTCTCGGATAGGGTCCTCTGGAGATGCCGAGCCCGTCCCGCGTCGCTTGTGGGACTTGCGGGCATGACAACCCCGCAGAGGCGAGGTTCTGTCTCGAGTGCGGCGTCGCCATCGCGGCGCGCTGCACGCGGTGTGGAGCCGAGCTCGGGCTCCAGGCGAAGTTCTGCATGGAGTGCGGTACCAGGGTCGAGAGGCCCCCGCCGAAGGCCGCCTCTGCGCCCGCTCCACCCTCTCCTCGCGCCGCTCTCGAGGGCGAGCGCCGCCAGCTGACAGTTCTCTTCTGCGATCTCGTCGGATCGACCGAGATCGCGGCCCAGCTCGATCCCGAAGAGTGGCGCGATCTCGCCGCCCGGTATCGTCGCGCCGCCGCGGACGCCGTCACTCACTTCGAGGGGCATGTCGCCCAGTATCTCGGCGACGGCCTCGTCGCCTTCTTCGGCTACCCGCAAGCGCACGAGGACGACGCCGAGCGCGCCGTGCGCGCGGGGCTCGCGATCGTCGCCGCGGTGCAGGGCGTGCAGACAGGAAACAGTGTCCCGCTGCGCGTGCGCGTCGGGCTGCACACGGGTCCCGTCGTGCTCGGGCGCGAAGCGGCGGGTGAGGCGCAGGTCTTCGGCGACACGCCCAACATTGCCGCGCGCATCGAGACGGCCGCCATGCCCGATACGGTCGTCATCTCGGCCGCAACCCACCGCCTGGTGGCGGGGCTCTTCGTCGTTGAGGAGTGGGGAGCGCGGACGCTCAAGGGCATTCGCGAGCCGATGGTTCTCTACCGTGTCCGGCAGCCGAGTGGCGTGCAGGGGCGACTGGCGGCTGCCACCGCCGCGAGTCGTCGTCTCACCCCCCTCATCGGGCGCGAGCGGGAGCGCCAGCTCCTCATCGCGCAGTGGGAGCACGCGCGCGACGGGGAGGGGCAGGTGGTTCTCGTGACGGGCGAGCCAGGGATCGGCAAGTCCCGTCTCGTACAGACCCTCCGGGAGGATCTTGCCGACGTGCCGCATACCTGGATCGAGTGCCAAGGCTCCGTCTACCACCAGCAGACGCCCTTCTACCCGGTCGTGGAGGCGTTGAGGCAGGCGCTCGACCGGCCTGCTGCGGCCAACGCGAGAGGACCGCTCGATGCCTTGGAGCGATCATTCGATCTCGCAGGCATCTCACGCGCGACGGCCCTGCCGCTGGTGGCACCGCTGCTCGGACTCCCGCTGCCCGACCGCTACGCGCCACTAGAGCTCTCACCCGAGGGACAACGAAAGCAGCTGCTCGTCACACTAGCTACCTGGCTCGTGGGTCTGGCGCGGACCCAGCCGGTCGTGGCCGTGGTCGAAGACCTGCAGTGGGTCGATCCCTCGACCCTGGAGCTGCACGCGATGCTCGCGGAGCGTGGGGCGACCGCGCCCCTGCTGCTCCTCTACACCGCGCGGTCGGAGTTTCGCCCACCCTGGCCAGCGCTTGGACATCACGTGCAGCTTTCCCTCAGTCGACTCACCCCGCGCCAAGTGCGCGAGATGGTCGGGGGCGTGGCGTTGAAGGCCGTGCTGTCGGAGGCAGTGGTGGAGGCCGTTGTCGCGCGAACAGATGGCGTACCGCTCTTCGTCGAGGAGCTCACCAAGGCCGTAGCGGAGGCGACGCTGTCCGCCGCTGGCACACCGAGCCGGATAACCTCAATCCAGGAAGTTCCGGCGACGCTCTACGACTCCCTGATGGCCCGACTTGATCGGCTGGGGGAGGCGAGCAAGGTCGCGCAAGTCGCGGCGGTCCTGGGACGCGAGTGCACCCACGCACTCCTCAGCGCTGTGGCGGGGATGACGGACGCCGACCTTGACTCCGCGTTGGCCAAGCTGGTCGAGGCGGAGATCCTCTATATGCGGGGCGCGCCGCCCTACGCGACCTACACCTTCAAGCACGCGCTGATGCAGGACATCGCGTACGAGACGCTGCTCAAGGCCCGGCGACGAGAGCTGCACCAAGTGGTCGCGCAAGTCGTCGCCGAGAGGTTCTCAGCGCAAGCCGAGACGGAGCCCGAGCTCCTAGCGCGGCACTACGAGGCGGCGGGCCTGGCGGACGAAGCGTTCCGCTACTACCAGCGCGCAGGCCAGCGAGCGCAGGAGCGCTCGGCGTACGAGGAGGCGATCACGCAGTTCCGAAAAGTGATCGAGCTGCTCGGGAAGCTGCCGGCAGATCCCGCGCGTCATGCGCGCGAGGCGGAGGTACAGCTGGCGCTTGGGGCGTCGCTGGTGGCGGTGCGAGGCTTCGCGCACGAGGAAACCGGAGCGGCGTACGAGAGAGCGCAGTTGCTGTGGGAGGCGGCGGGCAATACCGCGATGCTGGTTCAGGCGCGCCTAGCGCTCTCCAATGTGTACGTGAACCGTGGAGAGCCGGACCGCAGCCTCATGCTCGCGGAGCAGGTGCTTGCAGTGAGCGAAGAGACGCGTGACCGAGCCCTCGTCTTCTCGGCTCATATGAACGCAGGCCTCTCGAAGCTCTACCAAGGCCGGTTGCGCGCCGCACTCGCGCATATGGAGCACATCATCGCCCGCTACGACCCGAGTTTCGATCGGATGCAGGCTATCTGGTACGGCAGCGACCGCGACGCGTCTGCGCTCGGCGCGGCCGGGTGGATCCTTTCGTACATGGGTCATCTCGACCGCGCGTTGGAGCGAGCCCGTGAAGGTGTGGCCCTCGCCCGCTCGCTCGCCCACCCGTTCAGCCTAGCCTTGGCCCGGTTCTTGGAGACCCTGGTGCACCGCACGCGGCGCGACGCGAAGGCACAGCAGGAGAGCGCTGCGGATGTGATCTCTATCGGCGAAGCGCAAGGCTTTCCGCTGTGGCGCGGCGTCGGGCGGGTGTACCACGGTCTGGCGCGTGTCAGGATGGGAGAGGGCGCGCCGGCGCTGGCCGAGATCGCGGAAGGCCTTGCACTGGCCGCCGGTGCGGGCAATCGGGGCGGGACCCCGGGGTTGCTCTTCTCTCTCGCGGATGGTCAGCTCGCGGCGGGCCAGTACACCGAAGCCCTGGGCACGGTCGAAGGCGGGCTGGCTGTGGCAGCGAGCACGGGCCAACACTTCTTCGACCCGGGCTTGCACTTCCTGAAGGGCGAACTCCTCCTCGCCGTCGGTCCAGCGAGCGCCTCACAGGCGGAAGCGCTCTTCCGTCGCGCCATTGAGATTGCCTGCGCCCAGGAGGCGAAGTACTGGGAGCTACGCGCTACCGCGAGCCTCGCGAGACTCTTGCAGAGGCAGGGAAAGGCAAGCGAGGCCCGCGCATCGCTCGCGCCCGTCTTCTCCTGGTTCACCGAGGGCTTCGATACACCCGACCTCGTTGAGGCGAAGGCCCTCCTCGACGCCCTGGCGTAGGGATGGATCGCGCCCAACGATCAGCGCCGTCCCGTGGCGGCAGGCTCCGGGAGCGCCCGGCGCGCCCAGAACGCGCTCGCGCAAAAGACGGACGCCCAGGCGAGCGCGAGCCCAGCGCCGAGGATCGGGCTCTGCTCGAGCACGCACAGAAAGGCCTTGGGCGGGGCGAGGTCCGATGGAGAAATAAAGAGGGAGCGGTGCCAGACTCTAGGCCGGCACTCCTTACAACAGGATTCCGTCCTGACGCCCCGGGGAGAGCCGCCTCCCGGTACTTGGACTCGTGGTCACCGCTCCATCACGCGTGCTGCCCCCAAGCAAGCGAGACTTCAAGGCGAATCCTGTCTTCGGTGCCCAGACGCTCCGCACCCCAGCGTCGCCACCGGTGAGCGTCTCCTCCGGCCACGACTAAACCTGTGGACTCCGGTGTGGCGCAGCCCGGTAAGCCGCTCGATCCGCTCACTCCCCAGTGAGGCCAGTGATGACGTCGACAAGGCGAATTCGTAAGAGCGACTAAAGTCGATTCTGCATACCACCCGCTTGGTGTCCTACGCCTCTATACGCTCACTTGCGACGCTATACGCGATTCGCTGTCTGAGTTGAATTTCCCAAGATTTCCCATTGTTGACCTTTCTTTGAGTTCCTAGTTTCCCGCCGCTCTCACACTGCTCATGCGGTGGTGGGAATGACAGATCGACGCACAGTCCTCGAGCCGCATGCCGGACGCATCCATCGACTCCGCCCACATTTCCGTCCTGAGACACTCGATTCCAAACGAGACGCGTCCTTCACCGGCTGGCTCGCCGGGAGCTCCGATCCGCGGTTACCGTGGACGTGCTCGACATGGCAGAGGCGGGTGTTGGCCGCGGAGGGACTGCGCGGGGCCGCTACATCCAATACGACGCCCGATCGAGGCGGGCGTCTCCCCTGCGGCGTAGGTCAAGTGCGCGATGTGCAGTCGCCGGAAACCTCAGCGTTTTCCACGTGAACTGAGGTATTCGGAAGCCACCAGGCCTGCTTTAGCACGGTCGGTCAGCACGATTTTCCGACATCTACGACGACGTCGTGGGCAACCATTGGCTCCGCATCAAGAGCTTCCCGGCGATGGTGAGGCACCTGGTGGAGGTGGGACGCATCGCTTCCGACGGGATCGGTCGCTGCGTGCCCGCTACGGAGAACAGCATCCCGCACGACAGTCTGCGCGGGGTGTTGCGAGGCACGACGGGCCGCTTGGCGCTCTTCTGGGGCCTTCTTGACACCTTGCGGCCCGGCCACGTGGCGGACGCCGCGCCGGAACCGCCGTGGA
>DAIOWK010000272.1:0-5198 GCA_036758525.1 Myxococcota bacterium | reverse complement strand
GTCCAGTCTCTCGCCGGCTTCGGGCGAGACGATGAGCTTCCAGAGGCGCGGATCTCCGGCCCGTTGCCACCCGCCGAGGCGATCCGGAATGTGGATCTCTTGCTCGTGGGCGTCGAAGCCAAGGCCTGGCTTTCCCTCCTGCTGGGCGCCTTCGCGGGCCAGGTACCGACCATGGCGGCGCCATCCGGACCCGCCGCGGTTTTGCACGTACCGGACCTTGACGATGCTCTGCTGCAGCGCGGACGCCGAGAAGCCGAGGAAGGGCACGCGCGGGGGCGGGAGACGCCTGACCCCGCGCCTTCTGCGAAGGCGAGCGACAATCGCGCGCAGGCGGCGCGCGCTCGGGGCCCGGCTCTCGCGCGGAACCCGCCGCGGGCGAAGCCGCATCTTGGAGCGCTTACCTTCGGGGTTCTGCACCGCACTCACCCCTGAGAACTTCGCCCACGGCCGAGCGGATCCCGAAGCGCGTTTACAAGGCTTGACGGATCGTCCGGAGGCTGCCGCCCAAGCGCGCGAAGGAGCCCCTCGAGCTCGGCTGGCCCGCGCTCGAGACGCAGCGAAACCTCGGGGTGGAGCTCGATGGGCATCGAAGCGGTGGTGTTGACTCGCAGGTCAAATGCAGTTGCAGCGAGCGCGATCGCACCGCTCACTGCCACGAGAACGAACGGCTGGCGACGACGTTGCCGGCACGAGAGTGTTCCCCACTTCCACACGACGCGATTGTGCGTTTCTTGGGCAAAGCCGCAAGAATCCGGTTGCAACCTCGCGACGTCGCGAGGGAATCGAGTTTTCCCTCCGGATAAAATCACCGCGGGTGTCACAAACTCCGGTTGCAAGGTCGCGGGATCATTCCGGAAGCCAGCGAACCCTACGGTGGGTCTTTATCTTGCTGTAGCCAGATCACGCGCTTCCCCCCGCGGGTCCCTTGTTCTGTTCCGCATCCTCACGCTCGCCACGACGGTGTCAGCTTGTCAGTGGTCCGCGCGTGGCAGGACAAAGATTGTGACCGGCACCAGCATCACCGTGAGCACGCGGAGCGCACGCTGTGCGATCGATGGAAGGCGTGCTCGAAGGCAAGGAGTTGGCGTGACGTAGAGCCGCTCGTAGAGATGGTCTCGTGCCCACGGTTGGTGCGGCCGTGGGCCTGTGATGGCAGGCTCGTGAACGGGCTCAGGTAACGGCGTGGGGGGGCAGCGGTCACGTCGTGAGGACGAGGCCGCACAGCTCCGCGAGCGTCCTGCAAGACCTGCAGCGCGCCTGGTGCGGGGCACACTCGAGCGCGCACCGCGGCGCTGCGCCCACCCTGCGAGGGCCATCTCGGGGTCGCTCGGGAAGACCAGCGTGGTGACAGACTCGACCTTGCCACGGTCCCGATCCAGACACGCACCGTGCACGCGGAGCGCACGATGTGCGATCGATCGAAAGCGTGCTCGAAGGCCGGGAGTTGGCCTGGCGGAGAGCAGCTCGTAAGCCAGATCCCGTGCCTACGGATGGCGCGGCCGTGGGCCTGGTCATGGCAGGCTCGTGCACGGGCTCAGGCAACGAGCTGGGCGGGCAGCAGCCACGTCCTGAGGACGAGGCCCTGCACCTCTGCGAGCGCCCTTCAAGACGAGCAGCGAGCTTGGTGCGGGGCACGCTCGAGGCGCGCACCGCGGCGCTTCGCGCACCATGCGAGGGCCATCTCAGGGTCGCTCGAGAAGGCCATGTTGGTGACGCGCTCGACTTCGCCACGGCCCCGATCCAGACACGCACCGTGCACGGGGAGCGCACGATGTGCGATCGATCGAAAGCGAGCTCGAAGGCGGGAGTGGGTCTGAGAGAGAGCGCCCCGTAGGGCTGATCCTGTGCCCACGGTTGGCGCGGGCGTGGGCCTGGTCGTGGCAGGGTCGTGGACGGGCTCACGCACTGAGTTGGGCGAGCAGCAGCCACACGCCTTGAAGACCAGGACGAGCACCTCCCCGAGCGCCGTGGAAGAACGAGCGGCGAGTTCGGTGCGGGGCACCCTCGACTTGGGGACCGCGGCGCTGAGGTGCACCCTGCGCGCGCCGTCTCAGGGGTCGCTCGCGGAGCCCATGAGGACGAGGGGCTTGGCTTGGCCACGGGCTCAGTCCGGACACGCAGCGTGACCCTTCGTGAGCCCTCATCCGACCGCGCAAAGATCACGAGGCAGTTCCGATTCCTCGCCGGCCAGGGCGCCGTTGCGAGCCGCGAGGTTGGCCCTTCCAGAACACCTCCTGGGCCGGTTACGTCACCGCGAGGGCGCCGAGCAGCGGACAAGATGAAGCCAGGCACGTCTCCCGCCAGGTGCCCGCGAACATCTCGCTCCTCGCGCATACGAGGACTACTTGTGGCAACGGGGGACGGTACCGCCTTCGCAACCGGGGGCTGTGTGATGGAATTCGATCCATAGAAGGGGCATAGTCGAGCAAGCTACTTGCACGTTACGATTCAAGTGAGCGGTCACTTTGAAAGTTGGCTCCACGCCGAGCCGGAATGAAGAACGATGCCCGAAGAGCCCCGCGCCGCGCGCTTCCACCCCGTCGCGGTAGCGCTAAGCCGCCCGCAGAACGCTCTCGTCCGCGTCTTTCGCCATTACTTCGAGCGGGCACCCGGCTGGGTGCTGCTCACGACGACGGGCCGCAAGAGTGGCAAGGCTCGGGAAGTACTGCTGCCCTGCGAGAGGACGCCGGACGCCGTGCTCCTCATCTCGACCTACGGTTGGAGGGCGCACTGGTTGCGCAACCTCCAGAAGGACCCTCGGGTGCGGTTCACCGCCGGCGGCTGGGTCCTCTCGGGTCGCGCTGAGGTGGTTGAGGACAAGGCTCGAAAGCACGCTCTCGTGGCGGCGGATCCCTTCTTCCCGGCTGCGCCCTTCGTGTGGGTCCACGCCCTCCTTCGAACCCTATTGCGGCCCCTCCTTGTGTTCCTCTTGCAGCGCTGGGTGGAGCCGCGACCGGTGGTGCTCGTGCGGCCCGAGCTCCGGAGCGAAGGGGATAGGTAACAGCGGCCAGCGGCCCACCGCTTGCTCAGGCTCGGGCCAAGGGCGACCGATGGCGGGATCCGACCCTGCCGCGGCGGCTGGAGCCCCGGACGAGGCGTGGGCGCCGTCTGTGGTGCGTTTCCGCAGGCGACTCTGAAGCCGAGATAAGGCCGCGACCACACGATCCCTCAGTGTCGTCGGTTGTTCTCATTGTTCAAACACTACGCTGCTATACGCTCTCTTGCGACGATATACGCTAATCGCTGTCAGTTTTAAATTTCCCAAGATTTCCCATTGTGGGCCTTTCTCTGAGTTCTTACGTTTCCCGCTGCCGCGCTGTTCGTGCGGGGGTGCGAATGAAAGATCGACATGCCGTCCTCGACCTGCACGCCGAGCGGGTTCGACGACGAGACAAATGCTGCGCTCAGCACCCTCGGGGTAGCGGGCATCTCCCCCAGAGCGGAGTCCCCACGTGAGCAACAATCTCGTGAACGTCGACAGCAACGTCAGCCCCGACAAGATTTCCAGCCTTGCACCATGTCAGGCGTCGCAAGAACCCGGCGATGCATCGAACTCGGCATGCTCGAATGTCTTGGGAGTCGCTGGCTCCCCGCGCGTCGATGGAACTCCTCGTGAGTCTCCGACGACTGCGAATTGGCCCGAATGGATACAGCACCGGCTGGGGCCGCTTCGAGACACCTGCCGCTGGCCCGTTGGACCCGCCCGTGGTTCGCCAGAGGGCTAGCGCGCGGCTGGGGGCCAAACGTGCCGGTCCCGGCGGAGGCAGGCAGCTCCGCGTGCCCTCCCCTCGCCGAATCCTCGCTTCGGGAAACCAGGCCCCTCCCCACCCCCTCGCCGGCCGCGCTGTCGTCTTCCGGCGCGAGACAAAAGGCAGCGCTTGAGCGAAGGCCCCGCTCACGATTTTGCTCCCGCATGGGTGCCCTCCCGTGGTATGGGCTGGGACGTGGCGCTCACGAAGGGCCGCGTGGTCCCGTTTCGCAGCGGCTTTCGGGTCTACCTCCCGAGAGTCGGCTACGTCCGTACCTTCCGGGGACTACCCATCAAAAGCCGCGACGTAGCCGAGCAAGTGCTTGCGCACTTCCACGCCCGGCTCGCCCATGATCCCATTGATGTCGTCGCCGAAGAGTTCAAGCCGCCCCGGCGCGCCGACCACACCGTCGACAGATGGGCGCAGCGCTTCCTTGCGGATTTCAAGCGTCGGACGGAGCGCGGCGATCGCTCCACAAACTCTCTCGCAGAGTACGAGCGATGGGCATCAGACCACTGGCGCCCGCTTGCGGACCGCACCGTCATGGAGCTCGAAGCCTTCCACGTGCTCGAGCTTGAACGCGCGCTAGAGGATCGCGACCTCCATCCGAACACCGTCACGAAGTGCCTCGGCGGCTTCCATCGCCTACTCACCTTTGCACGTGAGCACTTGCCGAAGCGCTTCGGATTCGTGGTGCCGGACTTCCCGCGGCGCTCAAAGCGTCTACACACGCCGCGGATCGTCGCACTCGAGGTGCAGGATCAGATACTCGCGGCGATCCCAGAAGACCGGCGCGGCATCTTCCTAGCGCTGCGCCTCGGCATCCGCCCCAGTGAAGGCCGTGCCTTCAACGTGACCGATTACGACTTGAGAGCCGGAGTGCTCGACGTACGCTGGGCGATGCAGGGACAGACACACAATGCGCGCCGCAGCGGAACGAAGGAAGCGACACGCCGTCTTGTCGAAGCGGACCCGGAGCTGCGCACATGGATCGAGCGGCATGTTCCTCGCCGGCATCGGCTCGAGGACCGGCCACTCTTCGAACACCCGGCCGCCGCCAAGCGTAAGGGCAGCACGACGCGCTGGACCATGTCGAGCCTCGAATACCAATGGAGAAAGGCGTCCTCCTCAATCGGGGTCGGCTGGGTCCGCCTCTATGAAGGGACGAAGCACGCGAGCGCATCGGCGGCCGTGCGTTCGGGAGCCTCGCTTTACGAGGTGCAGCGCGCGCTCGGGCACAAAGATTCGAGGAGTACGGAGCTCTACGCGCAGCTTCAGCCGGTCACCCCCGCGGCCCTGTTCCGAGGCCGGCGAAGCGACACGAAAGCGCGTTAGACTTGGAACACAGTTGGAACAGAGCCTAGGGATGAGAAAAAACACCTTTAAGATCGGATAGTTATGGCGTCCCCAACGGGATTCGAACCCGTGTTATCGCCTTGAAAGGGCGAT
>DAIOWK010000271.1:0-5245 GCA_036758525.1 Myxococcota bacterium | reverse complement strand
GTGCGATGAACGAGACCGCGTCCCTTGATCAGACGATCGCAAGACGCTGGTCGGTCGTAGGATCGCACACGAGAAGTGGACTGTCCGCCCGCCCTCTCGTGACGCCTCGTGGGTCTCAGCGAGGAAGACGAGGCAGGCGGCGGCTCTCCTCGGGTCGACTTCCGCTTCCGCCCTCGGGCCGAGTAGACTCGGTCCCAAGGCCCCAATGGATCTCCTCGGCTTCGACGACCTTCTCGCGCGCCACGGCACCGCACCCCTACGGCGGAGCCGCCTCACCACGCTCCAGGTGAACGTCGGGAAGCGTTGCAACCAGGCCTGTCATCACTGCCACGTCGATGCAGGCCCCCTACGCAGGGAACAGATGGACCTGCGTACCGCGGAGCGGGTGCTTGTGCTCCTCGAGCGCAACCCCGGGATCGAGCTCCTGGATTTGACGGGCGGCGCGCCCGAGCTTTGCCCCCACTTCCGCATGCTCGTGTCGGGCGCGCGGGCGCGCGGGCGCAAGGTGATCGACCGCTGCAACCTGACGGTCCTTTTCGAAGGTGGGCAGGAGGACACCGCGCAATTCCTCGCGGAAGAGAAGGCCGCCATCGTGGCGTCGCTGCCCTGCTATGGGCCCGTGAACGTGGAACGACAGCGCGGGCGCGGTGTCTTCGAGAAGAGCATTGCTGCGCTTCAGCTGTTAAATGACCTGGGCTACGGGCTCCCTGGATCCGAGCTCACCCTCGACCTCGTCTACAACCCGGTGGGCCCGGCGCTTCCGCCGCCTGAAGCCGAGCTCGAGGCGCAATACCGCGACGAGCTCGGCCATCGATTCGGCATTTCCTTTCACCGGCTCCTCACGCTTACCAACATGCCGATTGCTCGCTTTGCCGCGGATCTCGCCCGGCAAGGTCGAGAGGCGGAGTACTCGTCTCTCCTCGTGAACCACTTCAATCCCGCCACGCTGCCGGGAGTCATGTGCCGAAGCCTCGTCTCGGTGGGATATGACGGGCGTCTTTACGACTGCGACTTCAACCAGATGCTCGAGATTCCCCTCGGCGCCGGCGCGCGTACGGTCTGGGACGGGGACGAGCTCGAGGCGCTCGCGGACGCGCGGATTGCGACGGCGTCCCACTGCTTCGGCTGCACCGCAGGCGCTGGCTCGAGCTGTGGCGGGGCTCTTGTGTAGGCGCGAGGCCGACACAGGCGGCGTCCCAAGAAGGAAGAGAGGTCGTGATGCCTGAGGGAAAGCTCGCGCTCCAAGCTACGCCGAAGGCCGCAGGCCGGAGCCTCCCGTGGGCTCGGATTTTGATCGGGGCCGCTTTGGTGGCGGCGTTTTTGGTGCTTGGCAAGACGGCCGGCGGCTACGTGCCGCGCTTCGCCGCATGGGTCGACTCTCTCGGCAGCTTGGGGCCTCTCGTATTCGTGATTGGCTACGCTTGCGCGGTGATCGCGTTCGTACCCGGCTCCCTCCCCTCTCTCTTCGGAGGTGCGATCTTCGGCCTCGCAAAGGGCGTGTTTCTGGTCTTCATCGCAGCGACCCTCGGTGCCTCCCTCGCCTTTCTCGTTTCGCGCCACCTCGTGCGCGCTCCGATCGAGCGACGCATCGCGGGCAATCCGCGCTTTGCGGCGGTCGATCGCGCAATCGAGAGACAGGGGCGCCGCATCGTCTTCCTTCTCCGCCTGTCGCCGGTCTTCCCGTTCTCCCTTCTCAACTACGCCCTGGGCTTAACGCGCGTGCGATTCGGCGACTACGTCGTAGCGTCCGTGGGCATGCTTCCGGGGACGCTCCTCTATGTCTACTACGGTCACGTCCTGGGCCTCGCAGCCGCCCTCGCCGGCGGTGCGGCGCATGAAAGCGGCGCCGCGGACTACGCACTCCTCGGTCTTGGCCTCGTAGCGACAATCGTGGTGACGACGATTGTCACGCGCATCGCCCGCCGCGCCCTCGCGGAGGCGACGGGGGAGAAGGTCTGAGGCGCGGGAGAAGCGCATGAAGCTGGATACGAGCTGCGAGTGGCTCGAAGCCGATGGGCTCGGCGGCTTTGCATCGGGCACCGCCTCGGGCGTGCGCACGCGGCGCTACCACGCCCTCCTCTTGACCGCGACGAGCCCTCCGACGGGGCGCATGGCGCTGGTCGGCGGCCTCGACGCTTTTCTCGACACCGCGGGGGGGAGCTTTGCGCTGAGCTCCCAGTGTTACGCGGGGGACGTCGTGGCTCCCGATGGCGCAAGCCACCTCACGGAGTTCGCCTACGAGCCCTGGCCGCGCTGGACCTTTCTGCTTCCCGACGGAACCCGCATCGAACACGAGCTCTTCGTCCCCCACGGTGCGTCGGCCGCCGTGCTCTGTTGGAAGCGCACGAGCGGGCAAGGCCAAACCGCGCGGCTTCGCGTGCGGCCCTTCTTCTCGGGTCGCGACTACCACTCCCTCCATCACGAGAGCGCTGCCTTCCGCTTTGCACCCGAGCTGCGGGGCGAGCGCGCGACCTTTCATCCCTATCCCGGCGTCCCCAGCATCGTTGTCTGCGCAAACGGCCGCTACGAGCACGCCCCCGACTGGTGGCGAAACTTCCTCTACACACAGGAGCGTGCGCGGGGCCTGGACTATCTCGAGGACTTGGCAGCCCCAGGCGTTTTCCACTTCGATCTCTGCGGCGGCGAGGCGGTCCTCATTTTCGCAGCCGAAGGGCACGAGGAGGCGGTGCTCGGGCGCGGCGCCACGGCGGAGGAGGCCTTGGAGCTCCTGCGTGCAAGCGAGAAGCGCCGCCGGCGCCGCTTCTCCTCGCCTCGGGAGCGTGCCGCGGACGCCTATCTCGTGCGACGGGGAACGGGCTCGACGATTGTCGCCGGTTATCCGTGGTTCACGGACTGGGGGCGCGACACCTTCATCGCGCTCCGGGGACTCTGCCTTGCGACCGGGCGACTCGACAGCGCAAGCGACATCCTGCTCGAGTGGGCCGGCGCGGTTTCCGATGGCATGCTCCCGAACCGCTTTCCCGACGCGGGCTCTGCACCCGAGTTCAACGCCGTAGACGCGTCGCTCTGGTTCGTCGTGGCCGTCTATGAAACCCTGGCTGTACTCGCTGCAAAGCAGCGCCCCCTCGAAGGGCGCCAGCGTACGAAGCTCCACGCGGCTGTGCTCGCGATTCTCGACGGGTATACGAAGGGTACGCGGCACGGCATCCGCTGCGACGATGACGGACTCCTGACGGCCGGAGAGCCGGGCCTCCAGCTCACATGGATGGACGCGAAGGTCGGGAGCTGGGTGGTGACGCCGAGGATCGGGAAACCGGTCGAAGTGGAGGCGTTGTGGCTAAACGCCTTGCGCATCGCCGGCGAGCTCGAGCCGCGCTGGCGCGAGCTCTACTCCCGGGCACGCAACGCCTTCGAAGCGCGCTTTTGGAACGAAGCACGCCGCTGCCTCTACGACGTCGTCGATCCCGAGCACAAGGCGGGTGCCGCCGATCCGACGCTGCGCCCGAATCAGATCCTGGCTGTGGGAGGTCTCCCTTTCGCCGTGCTTAGCGGGCCACGCGCGCGGAGCATCGTGGATGTGGTCGAAGCGGAGCTTTGGACACCGCTTGGCCTCCGCAGCCTCGGACCCAAAGAGCCCGGCTATGCCCCGCACTACCAGGGCGGACCGCGCGAGCGGGATGCCGCCTACCACCAGGGCACGGCTTGGCCGTGGCTTCTCGGCCCCTTCGTCGAGGCCTGGGTTCGCGTGCGAGGCGGGACACCCGAGGCCAAGCGAGAAGCCAGTGCGCGCTTCCTCCCCGCCTTGGAGCAGCATCTTTCTGAAGCCGGATTGGGACACATCTCTGAAGTGGCCGACGGCGATGCCCCGCACACCCCCGGTGGCTGTCCGTTTCAGGCGTGGTCCTTGGGCGAGCTGCTCCGCCTCAAGTCGAAGGTTTTGGGAGATGGCGCGTAGCCCAAAGGGTCTTGGAAGGGAAGGAGAGCGCAAACGCTGTGGGGAATGAGCCGGATCGTGAGTCTCAGCGCCTGCTGGAGGACGCAAGGCGTGAGAAGAACTGGAAGCGCTGGGGTCCCTACCTTGCAGAGCGTCAGTGGGGAACCGTGCGCGAGGACTATTCCCCGGACGGCCGCTGCTGGGAATACCTGGTGCATGATCATGCGCGAAGCCGCGCTTATCGCTGGGGGGAGGACGGACTGCTCGGCATTTGCGACCGCGAGGGACGCCTTTGCTTCGCTCTCGCCCTTTGGAATGGCCGCGATCCCATCTTAAAGGAGCGCATCTTCGGGCTCACGAACAGCGAGGGGAACCACGGGGAAGACGCGAAAGAGATCTGGTTCTACCTCGACGCAACTCCCACCCACTCCTATCTCAAGGGTCTCTATCGCTACCCGCAGGGCGCCTATCCCTACGCGGAGCTCGTTGCAGAGAACGCGCGCCGCGGGAAGGACGGGCCCGAATACGAGATCGAGGACACGGGCGTGTTTGACGGTGGCCGCTTCTTCGACGTGGTGGCGGAATACGCGAAGGCCGACCCGGACGACATCTCGATCCGGATCACGGTCACGAATCGCGGACCCGAAACGGCAACACTGCACCTTCTCCCCACGCTCTGGTTCCGCAATACCTGGTCTTGGGGTCGCACCGGCGAGGGCTACTGGCCGAAGCCCAGGCTCTCTCGCGCCACCGATCGGGTGGTCTTGGCGGAGCACGCCTCGCTTGGGACGTTCCGGCTCCAGCTCCAGCCGGTGGTGGGTTCGCCACCGCCCACGCTTCTTTTCACCGAGAATGAGACCAATACGGTTCGCCTCTTCAAGACTACAAACTCCACTCCCTATGTGAAAGACGCATTCCATGAATATGTGGTAGGAGGCCGCAAGGACGCCGTAAACCCCGGATCCGTGGGAACGAAAATGGCGGCGCACTATGCGCTCGAGCTCGAACCCGGCGCGAGTCAGGTCGTGAAGCTGCGGCTTCATGCGGCGTCTCGGCCCCTGGCACCCAGTCTCTCAAGTGCCTTCGACGCCCTCTTCGGCGAGCGGATCCGCGAGACGGATGTCTTCTACGCTGCACGCCTCTCCTCCGAACTCTCGTCCGAAGAGCGCGCGATCTCGCGGCAAGCCTACGCAGGCCTCCTGTGGTCGAAGCAGTTCTACTACTACGACGTCAAGGCCTGGCTGGAAGGAGACCCGAGCCAGCCGGCGCCTGCTCTCGAGCGCCGGCAGGTGCGCAACACGGACTGGAACAACCTCTACAACCGAGACGTGATCTCGATGCCGGACAAGT
>DAIOWK010000270.1:0-5269 GCA_036758525.1 Myxococcota bacterium | reverse complement strand
GGGGTCTCGAGCAGCTTCGCGCGCGGGCGCGCGCCAGCTGGGTCGAGCACGGCGGGGGCGTCGACGAGGCCGCCTTTACCAAGCTGCTCGCTCTCCTGCGCTACGTGGACGGTGACTACAACGATTCCGCCACGTATAACGCGCTCCGCAAGGAGCTCTCCGGTGCATCCAGACCCGCCCACTATCTGGCCATCCCGCCCAGCATGTTCGCGACGGTGGTCGAGGGTCTCGCGAAGGCGTCTTGCGCCCGGGGAGCGCGCGTGATTCTTGAGAAACCCTTCGGGCGCGATCTTGCATCGGCGCAGGAACTGAACCGCACGCTGCATACGGCATTCGAAGAATCGGCGGTGTTCCGGATTGATCACTACCTCGGCAAAGAACCGGTCCAGAATCTCCTGTTCTTCCGCTTTGCCAACACCTTTCTCGAGCCCATCTGGAATCGAAACTATGTGCGGAGCGTGCAAATCACGATGGCGGAGCAATTCGGTGTCGCCGGGCGGGGGCGTTTCTACGAGGAGGCCGGTGCGATCCGCGACGTTGTCCAGAATCACATGCTTCAGGTCGTTGGCTTTCTCGCCATGGAACCCCCGACGGGCACCTACGCCGAGGCGATCCGCGATGAACAGGTGAAGGTCTTCCGATCGATCCCTCCGCTGCAGCCGAAGGACTTGGTGCGCGGCCAGTTCCGGGACTATCGCAAGGAAGCAGGAGTGGCTCCTAGTTCGCAGGTCGAGACCTTTGCAGCCGTTCGTCTCGCCGTAGAATCCTGGCGCTGGGAGGGAGTGCCCTTCTTCATCCGCGCGGGCAAGTGCCTCCCGGTGACTACGACGGAAGTGCTCGTCACCCTCCGGAAGCCACCCCTCGCGAAGTCGTTTCCCGACTATGGCAACTACTTTCGATTCCGACTGAGCCCGGAAGTCGTGATCGCCGTCGGTGCACGAGTGAAGCAGCCCGGAGAGTCGGCGATTCCCACCTCGAGCGAGCTGTCGTTCCTTCACCACCCCGGAGGCGACGAAATGGACGCTTACGAGCGCCTGCTCGGAGACGCAATGGAGGGCGATGCAACGCTCTTTGCCCGTCAGGACGCAGTGGAAACCGCGTGGTCGATCGTCGAGCCGATTCTCGGGAACGTGACGCCGGTCTCCATCTACGAGCCGGGAACCTGGGGACCCCGAGAAGCCGACCGGCTGATCTCCGAAGTAGGCGGATGGCACAGCCCGGTCGCCTATTATCCTTGAGCGCTCGAGGCCTCGCCCGCTCTCATGACATTGCCGGTCGCAGCCAGGCCGGTCGAAAGGAGCCTCCATGAAACTCGGCCTGATGCTCGGCTACTCCGGCGCGATCCCCGCGGTTCCCATCGATCTGGTGAAGGAGGCCGAGCGCATCGGCTACGACTCGGTGTGGACGGCGGAGGCCTACGGCTCCGACGTCTTCTCACCGCTGTGCTGGGTGGGGGCGCAGACCACGCGAATCAAACTTGGTACCGGCGTGATGCAGCTCTCGGCACGTACGCCGGCATGCGTTGCCATGACCGCCGCTACGATCGACCATCTTTCGAACGGGCGCCTCCTCCTCGGCATCGGTGTCTCGGGTCCCCAGGTGGTGGAAGGGTGGTACGGTCAGTCCTTTCCCAAGCCGCTGGCGCGCACGCGAGAGTTCGTCGCGCTCGTGCGTGAGATGCTCGAGCGCAAGGGGCCCGTGACCTTCCACGGCGAGCACTATGACCTCCCCCTGCAAGGTGGGAGCCACCTCGGCAAGCCGCTCAAGCTGATCGTGCATCCCAAGCGTAGCCACATTCCCATCTACATGGGGGCCGAAGGCCCGAAGAACGTAAAGCTCGCGACAGAGATTGCGGACGGCTGGCTCCCGATCTTCTACTCGCCTTATCGCAGCTACGTGTATGCCGATTCCCTGAAGGATCTACGGCCAGACTTCGAGATCGCCTGCGCCGTCACCGTGATTCTCCACGATGACGTGAAGCAAGCGCTGAACATGGCCAAGCCCTACATCGCCTTCTACATCGGCGGGATGGGGGCCAAGGAGAAGAACTTCCACCTTGACCTGATCGGCCGCTTCGGTTTTGCGGAGGAGGCCCGGCGCGTGCAGGAGCTCTTCCTCTCGGGCAAGCGCGCCGAGGCGATCGCCGCCGTTCCGGAGCAGCTCGTCGACGAGATCACGCTCGCGGGACCCAAGGAGCGGATTCGTGACCGCCTCGGCGCATGGAAGGAGAGCCCGGTGACGACGCTCCTCGTGGGCTCCCAAGAGCCGAGTGTCGTCCGATTTATGGCGGAGGAGCTGCTCTAGGCGCCCGTCGAGAGCCGCGCGAAAAAATCGCGGCGTGGGTCCGCGATCGTCTACGAGCCACTCGAATAGGTGAAACGATAGCTCCAGGCGCTGCTCTGATTGATGTTCTCCAGCTTTCCGTCCGGCCGCGCCATTCGTGCGTGGACCTCATTCCCGACCCGGACTTCGTGGGGAACCAGGCGGTCGGGTTCCGTGACCAGCAAGATCGTTTGGCGCAGCTCCGGCGTCGGGTGGCTCTCGAGCTCGATCCGGACGCATTTCGCTGCCCGGTCGCCAGCCGCACAGGGAACGCGCGGGGTTACCGAGAGCTGGCCGGGTGCGCCACCACCCCCGAGGGCTGCTGAGGTCACGCCCACAGCCAGTCGCTCGCCCGCCCAGAAGGAGACAAGTGCGTTCCAGTCGCGCGTCGCCCTCTCTGTCAGCGCGTCATCCGATACGGCATGGGTGATAAAGCGTTCGAGGCGTGCGCGAGACTCCGCGCTCGGCTCCGTACCCTTCGACATCCTTTCGAGGGCGTCTGCGCGCAGTCGGTCTGTGCCGGTGATCCGTACCAGCCTTCCCGTGCGGTCCACGATCAGGTCCGGCAAGAGATCGCCCACGGGCTGGTCGGGCTCTGTCTCGAGCGCATCTTGCTGCGACGAATTGTCGGGTGACTTCGCGCCCTCTGCCGAGGTCACGGGCTCGAGCGAGAACTCGTCGTGAATCACGCGGATCCCGTCATCGGCTTGCTCAACCCGCATGCGGTGACTCGAACGAAAGACGACGGTCTCCACGCCCTGCAGAGTCTTGGACTCTCCCCTCTCCTGATACTCGACCCGCGCGGTGAGTCCCACCGGCCAAGCGAAATGCAAGTCGACCAACTCGCCGGTGAGCGCGCTGCCTCGGGGCGCCGCGGGCTCCGGCTCGGGAGATTTGGTCGAACCTGCGCACCCGCCGAACAGACAAAGGGCCACTGTCCAGCCGAGCCAACGCGTGAGGTGAGGTTTCAAAGCGATGCCTGGGTTGCCTTACATGAGGCGCTTTAGGATCTGTGTCTTGAGGCGCGTGTACGGGGGGTAGGCAATCTTGGGATCGAGCCGCGTGGACTTTGTCACCACGCTCTTGCGGTGGCTGAAGGTCTCGAAGCTATCCCGTCCATGGTAGGCCCCCATTCCTGAAGGCCCGACGCCGCCGAATGGGAGATTGGAGTTCGCCAAATGCCAGAGGGTCGCGTTCACGCACGCCCCGCCCGAACTCGTGCGCGAGAGGACCTCCTGTTCGACCTTGGGATCACGTGTGAAGACATAGAGCGCCAGGGGTTTGGGACGGGCGTTTACGAATCGAATCGCTTCGTCGATGCTACGAATCGTCAGCACGGGGAGGATCGGACCGAAGATCTCGTCGCTCATGACCGGTGCCTGGGGCGATACATTGCGCAGGACCGTAGGGGCGATGTAGCGCTCCGACTCGTCGACCTGGCCCCCGACCACAGTCTCCCCATCCTTCAGGAGAACGGCGAGTCGACGGTGATGTCGTTCGTTCACGATGCGCCCGAAGTCGGTCGAGCGCTTCGGGTCATCCCCGTAGAATTCGCGCAGGGTACGCTTCAAAGCGTCGAGCAATTCCGCCTCGCGCGACTCGTGTACCAGCACGTAATCGGGGGCGATGCAGGTCTGGCCAGCGTTGAGGAACTTGCCCCACGTGATGCGTCGGGCGGCGACCTCCAGATCGACGTCGCGATCCACGATGCACGGACTCTTGCCACCGAGCTCCAGCGTCACCGGCGTGAGCTGCTGCGCGGCGGCCTGCATGACGATCCGGCCGACGCTTCCATTCCCCGTGTAGAGGATGTGGTCAAATCGCTCCTTGAGAAGTGCGCTGGTCTCGTCGACACCTCCCTGGACGAGCGCAACACAGCTTGTGTCGAGATACCTCGGGACGAGGCGACCCAGCAGTTCCGAGACGTGCGGTGTGACCTCCGAGGGCTTCAGCACCACGCAGTTGCCCGCCGCGAGCGCGCCCACCAGGGGAGAGAGCAGCAGCTGAACCGGGTAGTTCCAGGGGGCGATGATGAGGACAACTCCCAGCGGCTCGCGGAGAATGCGGGCGCTGGCGGGATGCTGTTCCAGCGGGGTTCGCACCTTCTGCGGACGCATCCAATGGGCGAGGTGCTTTTTCGCGAGCATCACCTCGGCCTTCACGATCGAGATGTCGGTGATGCGCGCTTCGAGCGCGGGCTTGCCGAGATCGGCCTTGAGCGCGGCAAGGAAGTCGTCTCCGTGATCATCCATGAGGCGCGCGATCTGGTCGAGCTGGCCCTTGCGCCACAAGGCCGGCCGGGTCGTGCCCGCGTCGAACGAGGCGCGCAGGGCCTCCACGAGGGGAGGGATCGTGGCGATGTCCGTCGAGGGATTGGGAGTGGTCTCAATTTTCGGCGTCATTCCGACCTCCTGGGCTTAGGGGGCTCGCGCTCCAAAGTCTCGCTGCTCCGGGCCCGGCCAGCCACTGGCCCCACAAGGCTAGCCGCCGCCCGCCGGATCCTCGGCCTCCGCACCGGGGGGGGACGAATCGTCGAGCGCGTCGAGGTAGCCCTCGGGCAGGGCCACCTTCTGCGTGCCCGCACGTTTCCCGCGTGGGACCCGCAATGCGGCATGGGGAAAAGGCTCGTCCCGATCCACGGCGCTCAGCACCTGGCGCAGGTCGTCGAGAGTCTCGATCGCGATCAACTCGTCGCGGAGGCGTGTGCTGTAGCGGAAGCCTTTGGTGTACCAGGTGGCATGCTTGCGGAACATCCGAATCGCTACTCCTTCCGGCAGCCACTTCGCGAGGAGCGCGGCGTGCTCGAGCATCACGTCGGCTACCTCCCCGAGCGGGGGCGGATCCCCGGGCTCTTGACCCTCGAATACGTCGCTCAGCTCTCGAAAGAGCCAGGGCCGCCCGAGACAGCCCCGGCCCACGACCACGCCATCACAGCCCGTCGCGCGCA
>DAIOWK010000269.1:0-5276 GCA_036758525.1 Myxococcota bacterium | reverse complement strand
CCGTGGAACACGTGAGACCCTCTTGGCCCTGGGCCTTGCTCCCACTGTCCTCGTGGCCTCGCTGCGCGAGCTCGATCGGGACACCGAGGGAAGGGCGCGAAGGCTCTGGGACCGCCGCGCGCTCGAAACGGGCTATCGCGAGGCATGCCAAGCGCTCGGGTGCAGTGTGGAGCGGCTCTCTTCGCTCGGCACGCGCGAGGCCATGGTCGAATCCTTTCTGTGGGGCGGCCGAGTGATCCGCCAGCTCGCCCTGGACCCGCTCCTTCCCGAAGAGATCTGCCTGTCGGCGAACCGGAGCGCGCTCCTGGAGGCGATGCGCCGCTACGACCGAATCGGCCGTGCGGCGTGGGCGGGATTCCTCGAACAGTACGGCGTGCGCCACTCGCGCGGCGCCCAGGACCTACGGATGACAGATGCCGCCGCAACGCTCTCGGCGGCAGGAGGCTTTTCATGAGCTCGTCGACTGCTGCGCTGAACGACAGTGCAGAAAAGCCGTGGCTCCGCTCGCTCCAACGCCAGGAGCTGGAGGAGCTTTTGGAACTGCAAGACTGGTATTCGTGGCGCTCGCTCATCGTCGACTGGAGCCTGATTGCCGCGTCGTTCGCACTGGTCGGGCGCTGGCCAAACCCGCTCACCGTCGTACTCGCCCTGTTTTTGATCGGGGGGCGTCAGCTTGGTCTGGCCGTCCTCATGCACGAGGCCGCTCACCGCACGCTCTTTCGCAACCGCCGCCTGAACGATTGGGCCGGCAACTGGCTGTGTGCCTATCCGGTGTGGGGCGATCTCCATCCCTACCGCGCGTACCACCTCCAGCACCACGCCAAGACGGGGACCGCCGAGGATCCCGATCTCGGCCTCGCGGCCCCCTTCCCCGTGACCCGCGCGAGCCTGCGTCGAAAGGTCCTTCGCGACCTCACCGGCCGCACGGGTGTGAAGCGCGCGGTCGCAACCTTTCGTCGGGATCTCGGGCTTTCCCGCGGAAGGGTGCGGCGACGCGATGCTGCCGGCCTTGCGAACCTGCGCGGCGTTGCGCTTACCAACGCCGTGCTGTTCGGCCTCTGCGCCCTGGCCGGTTATCCCGTGCTCTACTTGCTTTGGCCCGCAGCGTGGCTCACTACCTACAGCCTCATCATGCGAATCCGATCGATTGCCGAGCACGGCATGGTGCCCGATCCGGCCGACGACCTGCGCAATACGCGCACCACGCTCGCCCGCTGGTGGGAACGGCTTTTCATCGCGCCGAATCGCGTGAACTACCATCTCGAACACCACCTGCTCATGACCGTGCCGCACTACCACCTCTCGCGGTTGCATCGCCTGTTGCAGCAGCGCGGCGCCCTGGAGGGGGCGTGCATCACCGCAGGCTATCCTGCGGTGCTGCGTCTCGCGTCCTCCCGCCCGAAGGGCGCTTCTCCCGCGACACCGACTCCGGGGCCGACGGAGACCGCACTCACGCAGCGGCCGCCCTTTTGATCGCTTAGACTGATTCCATGGTGACGCCGAAGCCGATCAGGCCGATGTCCGTCCGCGACCTCATGAGTCATGAGGTTACGTCCGTCCGACGCAACGATCGGCTCTCTTTGGTCGATGATGTGATGCGCCTGGGGAGGATTCGTCACCTCCCGGTCGTGGACGACGACGATGACACGAAGATCGTGGGACTTGTGAGCCTGCGCGACGTCTTCCGCGGGTCGCTCGCGCGCGCTCTCGGCTACGGCACGCGCGCGCAGCAGAAGCTGCTCGACATGCTGTTCGTGAAAGAGGTGATGACGACCGAACTCGTCACCACGACTCCCGACACGCCGCTCGCCGAGGCAGCCCGCCTCATGGCCCACCGCAAACTCGGTTGTCTTCCGGTCGTCGAAGACGGAAAGCTCGTCGGGATCCTGACCGAGGGTGACTTCGTGAGCCTCGCGGCGAAGGGCTGAGTCCGCTTCAGGGCGCGACGGGGAAGAACGCCGCCACCACCTCGGCCAGAAAGCCATTCAGGTCGTAGCGTCCGTCGTCGGGTGTGAGGCCGGCCCGTACGATTACAAGGTCACGCGACGGCACGATCGCGACCACCTGCCCGTCGTGACCACTGGCATAGAACAAATCGGCGGGAGCGCGCGGGTCCGGGGAGGGAGCGCCGCGGTTCGCCGCGCCGGCATTCAACCAGAAGTGGGCGCCGTACTCTCCATGCGGTGCCGCCGGTGCGGGCGTCCGCGTGTAGTCCACCCAGCCCACGGGCAGGATCCGTGCGCCCTCCCATGTGCCGTCGCGGAGGTAGAGGAGCCCGAAGCGCGCCCAATCCCGCGCCGTTGCGTAGCTGTAGGAAGAGCCGACGAAGGTTCCTGCGGCGTCGGGCTCGATCAGCGCGCTCTTCATGCCGATACGCTCGAAGAGCTCGCGACGCGGAAACGCGTGATAGTCCGCCTCGCTCCCGATCAACGAGTGCAGAATGCGCGAGAGGATGAGCGTCGTTCCACTCGAGTAGTACCAAACCGTCCCCGGAGGGTGAGCGAGGGGCTGCGAGGCAGCAAACGCCGCCATGTCGCGGTGGCCGATTCCATACAGCATGGCGATCACGCTCGAGTCAAAGGGAGAGGTCTCGTAGACCTCGTTCCAGCGCAGGCCGCTCGACTGGCGCAAGAGGAGGTCGACGCTGATCGCCCGACGGGCGTCCCCTGCGTGGTTCCACTCGGGCACGAGCGCCGGTGCGAAGAGGTCGAGCTTGCCCTCGCGTACCAGGATCCCGCAGAGCGCGTTGGTCACACTCTTCGTCATGGACCAACCGAACAGGGGGGTTTGTGGCCCGAAGCCTTCCGCATAGCGCTCTGCGACGATGCGCCCACCGTGGACGACGACGACCGCACGCGTGCGGCGCAGTCGCCCCGGGTCGGGCTCGGAGAAGGCGTCGTCGAGCGCGCGGGACAGACGCGCTGGATCGCTGGCGCCCGCGGGCGCCGCCACCTCCCAGTCGCTCGTCGGGAATGCGATGCCGGCCGGCTGTGGCGGGAGCGGAACCAGGACCGGACCCGCGGCGACGGCCGCCAGTGGAGAGAAGAACAGGCCGATCCACCAGCCACGCGCCCTGAAAGCCATCGCAGCGCGCATGATACCTTCCGCACGAAACCTGCGGAAAGGAACTTCTCGCCGACCTATGAAGCGCACGGCTCGACGCATCGTCGGCGGAGTCGCGATTCTCGCGACGTTCGCCCTCTTTGTCTCGGCGTGGGTGGCATGGCGGGGCAGCGAGATCGTCTCGGGCTATACCGCGAAGATGCTCTGCTCGTGCGTCTTCGTGTCCGGTCGCGACGCCACCTCGTGCCTGCGCGAAGACCTCGGTGGGTACACAGGCCTTTTCGAGGCGCGCGTGGACTTCACGGGGCGGGCCGTGGACTCGAGAGCGCTCCTCGTGGGCGTCGCGCGCGCCGAGTACCACGATGGGCTCGGCTGCACACTTCGTTAGGTCCAAGGAGACGAAATGGACTTGTTTCGCAACCGCGTCGCTGTCATTACGGGAGGGGCGAGCGGGATCGGTGCGGCAATGGCCCGTGCCTTCGCGGCACGCGGTGCCAAGCTCGTGCTCGCCGACATCGATCAACAAGGTCTTCGGACGATGGAGCGCGAGCTTGCAGGCGCGGGAACCCCAGTCCTCTGTGTCCCGACCGACGTGACACAGCGGGCGAGCGTCAACGCGCTCGCGGAGGCTACCTGGCAGCGTTTTGGAGCCGCCCACATCGTTTGCAACAACGCCGGCATCGCGCTCTTGGGCGAGATCGCAAAGGCACCCCACGAGGATTGGGAGTTCACCATGAACGTCGACTTCTGGGGCGTCGTCCACGGCGTTGAGGCCTTCGTGCACCGCTTGATCGATCAGCAGGAGGGGGGGCACGTGGTGAATACGGCCTCGATGGCCGGACTGGTCGGTATGCAGTGGCTCGGCATCTACTGCGCCGCGAAGTTCGCCGTGGTCGGCCTGACGGAGGCGCTCCACCGCGAGCTCAAGCCCCACTCGATCGGCGCCAGCGTCCTCTGCCCGATGATCGTCGCTACCAATATCGGAGAAAACTCACAGCGTCTGCGTCCGGGGGCGGAACGTCCTGCGAGAGAGGTCACCGCCTCGGCACCGCCGCCCGTGGGTGCCATGCGGGGCGGCACGGTGACCGCCGAGAGCGTCGCCGCGAAGGTGGTGAGGGGGATCGAACGCCAAGATCTCTACATCCTTACGCACCCCGAACAGCGTGAGATCCTGCGCCGCCGTGCTGCGCGGATCGATGCGGTCTTTGAGGCCTGGGAATCGGACGACAGGGAACCCGCGGCCTAGCCGGGATCGACTGGGGCATCCCGCTGCAGGAGGGAGGCCTCCGCGTCGCCTGCCTCCTTTCTCCGGATGAGAATGAGATTGCGGATGTACACGAACGCGTTGGGCAGGTAGGCGAGGATGAAGATTGGATCCCGCTTGTGGATCGCGTACGTCAGCAGCAGAAGGGATCCGACGATGCTGAGATGCCAGAAGGCCCGCGGGATGACGCTCTCGCGCGCGCGCTCTGAGGCGAGCCACTGCACGAGGAAGCGCGAGAAAAAGGCGGCGTTGCCCATGAGGCCAAGGACGATCCACGCGATCGAGTCGCTCCAATCCACGCTTTACGGAACTCCTGCTCAGAGTGGGCGCGACGTCGGAAAAGGGAAGGACAGAGGTAGGGTTTAAATACCGGAGGCAACGGGGCCTTACAACCTGGCGAATGTGAAGCTCACTTCATCCCCAGTTCCGATCCCCACGCGTCCCCGCTTCCTTCCCCGAGGCCATTTCGCTTCCCAAATCACCTGGGGCCGCGTGATAGACTGCGCCGGTTGCGCCGGACCTGGGGTCACTATGCGCCTGCTTAAGCCGCACCTCTGCCTTCTCGCCACCACGTTCGCTGCTGCCTTGTGGGCCCCGTCGAGTGTGGCCGACGTTCCGTATCCGAAATGCGTCGCACCCACCTGCACCAATCCCTACGACTACGCCTCCTATCTCTTCCTTGCGCCTGGACAGCTGCCGAGCAATTTCAATCCGACCTCAGGCGACGCCTGGAAGTACGAACCCGGGACGGGGATGAACATCGTCGGAGCCTGGACCCTCACCACGGGCCGGCCCGATGTCGCGGTGGCCATCCTCGATAGCGGCATTCTTTGGGGCGACCCGGCCGTCCGGCTCAAGGTTCGCCTAAACCTGGGCGAGCTTCCGAATCCCTGTCCGGAAAAGATGCCCGCGTTCAAGCCCTACGATTGCAACGGGGACGGTGTGGTGA
>DAIOWK010000268.1:0-5299 GCA_036758525.1 Myxococcota bacterium | reverse complement strand
CCGCGTCTGCGCGGCAACGTGGCCGTGATCGCCGCCGGAACCGGCCTTGGCGAGGCCATGCTCTACTTCGACGGGGAGCGACATCATCCCGTGGCGTCCGAAGGGGGACACGCAGATTTCGCTCCCCAGGACGATGAGGAAATCGAGCTTCTGCGCTGGCTACGCGCGAAGTGGAAGGGGCATGTGAGCTACGAGCGGATCCTCGCGGGTCCGGGTCTTACGAACGTCTACCAGTTCGTGAAGGAGAAGAGTGGCGCCCGCGAGCCAGAGTTCGTGACACAAATGCTCGCGCAGGGAGATCCGAACGCAGGCATCACCGAACTTGCGCTCGCAGGACGCGATCCAGTCTCGGAGAACGCACTGGCCATGTTTTCGCGGATCTACGGCGCCGAGGCCGGTAACCTCGCGATGCGCTGGCTCGCGACGGGCGGTGTCTTCGTGGGCGGCGGCATCGCGCCGAAGATCCTGCCCATCCTCGAGACAGGCGGCTTTCTGACGCGCTTCAACGACAAGGGACGCTTCACCCCGCTTATGCAGAGCCTCGAGCTCAGCATCTCGCTCGAGCCCCGCACGGCGCTCTTGGGTGCCGCCCACTACGCAGAGCGCCTGTAAAGCCGATGCCAAGGGGTAGACTCTTGGCGTGGAGCTCTCTGCGGCGCCCAACCCTGGCAATCGCTCCCCTCGCCACACGGCGCCGCCTTGGACGCTCCTGGCTCAGGCCGTCGGCGGCCCGCGCGAAATCGCTGGCAAGCTCGAGCGCTTTGTGCGCACGGTGCGCCTCTGGCTCAACCCCGAGGAGCTCGAGCGACGGCTCAAGGCACTCGAGACGAGGGGCCTCGCCCCCGCGCGGCCGACCCGGCTTCAGCTGCTCTTCGGCGGTCTCGACATGCTGCGCTTCGTGATCGAGCCCGCCGCGCGGGAATACTATCGGCAACAGAATATTTCCTTCGGCTTTCATCAGTGCCTTCGCATCCTCGACGATCCGGTGTCGATGATCGATCCGACCGGCCTCCTCTCCGAACGCGACACCATCATGGGGCACGTCATGCAGGTCGTGCATCTCAATCCTCTCTTCGATCTGCAGCTTCTCGAAGTGTTTCCCGAGGGTCTCGCGGTGTTCGAACGCGAGCTCGAAGCGATGGTCGCGGGGACGCATCTGCGTGCGCGCACGATCGCCGCGGTGGTCGAGGACCCGGGCTACCACACTCGGCTTCTCGAGTATGTGCGCCGCTACCGCGCCGACCCGACGACTCCACCCCTGGTACGCGAGCAAGAGATGCTCCGTGCCAATCCGCGCTTCGCGGCCGCGGAGCACCAGTTCGCGACGCTGCCGGGCTTCCTCGCGTACTGCGACCAACTCCCGAAGGGGTTCCTGGACCTCGTGCGTCGCCTGCGCACAGTGCGCGAGTTTGCAGCTTCCTAGAGCGGGCCACCCAAGCCGCGGCAAGCGCCGAGCGCCCTGGGCTCAGCCCCGCGCGCTCAGCATGGAGAGCCACTTTGTGTGCCACTGGCACACCGGCGCCGCGCCCAAGCGGCACGCGGTATGGGTGATCGAGACGTCGCGGGCGCCGGAGAGGTGCAGAAGCTCGTGGTAGTAGCCGCCGAACACTCCGCACATCTCCGCCGCGCGCAGGCCGTACTCTGCCAGACTCACGCGCACCAAGTTCTCGCCCTCCCACGAAAGACTGACCGTCCCTGTGTCGTGATAGGCTTGCCAAAGAGCGGGCCCACGCCGCAGCGTCGCGTCGGGATCGCCGAGCTTCAGCAGCTTTCGGTAGATGCCCTGAAGATCGTTGCGCGCACTCGAGCGCCCGAGAAACTCCCACACGTCGCGCTGCCCCGCGCCGACGAGCGCTGCCACGACGCGCAGCAGCGCGAGGTGATCCGCCTCGGGGTACCAGACGGAAATGGCGATGTGCCGATCGAGATAGTGCACGAGCTCGGGGGGCAGAAGGGCCGTCGCCTTCTCGCGATGCGCCCGCAGCAGTCTCACGCACTGCAACATCGCGGTGCCCTTGATCTGGGCCATTCGCCGCATCCATGCCAGTTTGTCCAGAGGCTCCTTCGGCGACCGCGTCGGAGGGCTTGAGACGGAGCGGGAGTTCATTCTCCCTGCGGCATCACCTCACCGGTTTCTCGGTCTTCGAGCGACTCAAGAATGTGCGGATCGTCATAGACGTGAATTCCCGCCTCGGCGAAGCGTGCACGGGTCCGCTCGGTCACCGCTCCGACACGCACGAGCGCAGGCATCATGAGATCTCTGAAGGAGTGGATGGTGCCCGGTGCTTGGTCGGTGCGGATCCCGGCCAGGCGTGCCTCCGCGAGCCCGCGCACGAAGTCACCGCGATCGATGCTGGAACGCACCAGCGCCTCGCGAAAGCCAGGATCGGGCTCCGGCCGTCCCGCAGCCTCGGGGCCGCCCGTTGCGTCGCTCATCATCTTGATCACCTGGTACGCGAAGTCTGCGATGTCTTCTCGATCGTCGGGATGCATCTGGGAAAGAGCATGCTGCACGTAGACGTTTCCGAAGGCCACGTGCCGCGCTTCGTCGCGCAGCACGTACTCGATCACCTCGCGCAAGAGCTCGCAGGACGTCGCGCGGCGCATGTTGTGGAAGGCACCGAGGGCGAGTCCTTCCACGACCATGTTCATGCCAATCGCGATCTTCACCCAGTGATCGGCCCTCAAGGTCAGGTCGATCAGGCGCTTGAGGGCCGGTGAGATGGGATAGACGAGGGCAAGCTTGCGGATATAGCGTTCAAACACCTCGACGTGGCGGGCCTCGTCCATGGTTTGCGTCGCAGCATAGAGCTTGCCTTCGTAGTCGGGGACGGCGTGCACGAGCGCGGCCGCCACCATGAGCGCGCCCTGTTCACCGTGCAGGAACTGGGAGAGGCGATGGGCAGCGACCTGTGCGGTGAAGGTCTCGCGGGTGCTCTTGCCAAGCCGCCGGAGGAAGGGGATGCGGTCGAAGCCGAAGCGGCCTTCCTCCACGATCGGCTTCGAAGGGTCGATCTCCCGGGTCCAGTCGATGTCCCGTTCGGCGTCCCACTGCAGACGCTTCGACTTCGAGTAGAGACTCTTGAGCTTCTCGATCTCGGCTGCGTAGTCGAACTGCCAGGTGACGTCCATCGAGGTCTTCCAACCCTCGACACGTCTCGACCCCTTGCCCATGGATTCCATGGATTCCTCCGACACAGAGAGCAGCCTATCCCTGCAACACTCGGGACACAACGTGCGTGTATGCTGCATGTGCGCGAAGCGCCTCTACGCGCGGGAGAGCAGATGTCCTACGCGTTCGGGGACTCGGTCCTGGCGGCAGAGCGGCTTGCCCTCGTGGCACGGGTCTTCGACGTTCCGAGTCGCACGTTCTGGCGCTCCTTCGCGCCCGGGGTCCCTCGCCTGGCCCTCGACCTTGGCTGCGGTCCCGGCCATACGACGCGCGCCCTGGCGCAAAGCGTCGACGCGGCGCAGACCGTAGGCATCGACTCCTCGGCCGATTTTCTCGCGAAAGCCAGGGGTGCGGCAACGCCGGGCGTGCGCTTCCTGCGCCACGACGTGACGGCCCTGCCGTTCCCCCTGGAAGCCGCCGATCTCGTGGTCTGCCGCTTCTTGCTCTCGCACCTGCGGGAGCCGGCGCGGGTCATCGCTTCGTGGGCGCAACTCTTGGCGCCGGGCGGCCGACTTCTCGTCGAGGAGGTGGAGTCGATCTCCACTGCCTGCCCGGTCTTTCGGCGCTACCTCGGGCTCGTCGCGGCGACCCTCGAACGACAGGGCCAAGCCCTTTACGTGGGCCCGTCCCTCGACCGGGCGGGTGCACCCGGGGGTCTCGAGCGACTTTGCAGTCGCGTGACCGCGCACCGCGTCGCAACCGTGGATGCCGCCCGAATGTTCGGCATGAACCTCGATGCCCTCGCTCGAAACCCCATCGCGAAGCAACGCGAGGGAGAGGGGGGTCTCGCGGAACTCGCCCGCGAGCTGCAGTCCCTCGCACTCTCTCCCGGCGAGCCCTTCGCGAACCGATGGGGCCTCCGACAGCTCGCATTTCAGCGTGCAGGCGGAGCGGATTCCGATGACACGGCGGGACGCTAGCCCTGAAGCTGCCGGCCCTTGTGGGCTTGTTGCAGTGGTTTCGCCCAGATTGACAGCCGCGAACCGACCCCCGACCTTTCCCATCGCTCCGCCACCCGTCCCGAAGCCCGGCAGACACCGGGTTTTCGTCCATCGGCAAGGGGTTGTGGCCGGCTCGAAGGGGTTTGCTGCGTGAATCGCATTCGCACCCGCGGAATGTTTCTGCTCGATGGCGACTCCAAATTCTTTGTACGTGGCGTCTCCTACGGCCCTTTCCGCTCGAACCTCATGGGAGAGCCCTTCCCTGAGAAAAGTGCAGTGGAGCGCGACTTCGGACTGCTGCGCCAGCTCAACGCCAACACGATCCGGGTCTACCACGTCCCGCCTCCTTGGCTGTGCGAGCTCGCGGCGGAGTTTGGTCTGCGCATGATGGTCGGAATCCCTTGGGCGCAGCACGTGCGGTTCCTCGACGTCCGGGAGGGTCGGGAGGAGATCCGCGGCCGCGTACGTGAAGCCGCGAGGGCTTTGCGCGGTGTTCCGAATCTTCTGTCCCTGATGGTCGGCAACGAGGTTCCGCCCCAGGTCGTGCGCTGGTACGGACCGTCCCAAGTGGAAGCCTTCTTGCAGGAGCTTACGGAGGTCGCCCATGAGGCGGATCCCCAAGCCCTGGTCTCCTACGCCAACTTCCCGATGACCGAGTACCTCGAGCTCAACTTCCTGGACTTCATCTCCTTCAACGTCTACTTGCACCGCGAAGCCGACTTCCGCCGCTATGCGGCACGGCTCCAGAACGTGGCGGACTTTAAGCCCCTGCTGCTCTCGGAGTTCGGGGTCGACTCCGTGCGCGAGGGGCCGCAGGAGCAGGCGCGCATCGTGGGTGCGACCGTGGCCGCCGCCGCCGAGCTCGGCTGCGCGGGAACGGTGATCTTCGCCTTCACCGACGAGTGGCACACGGGGGGCCATGACATCGCGGACTGGTCCTTTGGACTTGTCACCCGGGAGCGCAAACCCAAGCCCGCCTTCGAGACGGTGCGCCAGATCTATCGCACCGATCTGCCGATCCCTCCCAAGCCCGCGCCCAAGGTCTCCGTCGTGGTCTGCGCGTACAACGCAGAGAGCACGATGGAGGAGTGCATGGAGTCGCTGCGACCCGAACGGGTCCACTACCCGAATTACGAGGTGATCGTCGTCGACGATGGCTCGACCGATCGCACCAAGGAGATTGCGG
>DAIOWK010000267.1:0-5308 GCA_036758525.1 Myxococcota bacterium | reverse complement strand
CCCCGGGGCCCTGGCGCCCGAGCGCAGCCGCGACCTCGAGTCCCTCGGCGTGCGCCTGCGGCTCCATGAATGGGGTGACCCCGAGCGCCCCCCCCTCGTGCTGTGCCACGGCATGTTCGACCACGGCCGCGGCTTCGATACGCTCGCCCCGCTTCTAGCGACGCGCTTCCGCGTCATCTCGATCGATGCCCGCGGCCACGGCGACTCGGGTTGGGCGGACGCCTACGCCTGGTTTGTGGACGTCGCCGACATTGCAAACGTGCTCCGGTCCATAGGCCGGCCGGCCCATCTTGTGGGGCACAGCAAGGGAGGAGGGCAGGCCACGGATGCGGCGGCGCTCTACCCGGACCTCGTGCGCCAGGTCGTGAATATCGACGGCTTCGGTCCGTCGCCCGAAGGCTTTCGACCGCCGGGCTTTGAGCTGGACTCCCGCAGTCTTCCCGAGCGATTCGCAGCCTTCCTCGATCGGCGTCGCGCAGGCGATGAGCGGGCGTGGCGCCCCTATTCGAGCCTCGACGATCTGGTCGCCCGGCGCCGGCGCATGAACCCGCGTCTCTCGGAAGAGTGGCTGCGCTACTTCCTCTTTCACGCCGCCCGCGAGGTCGAGGGCGGCTGGGTCTGGAAGGTGGATCCTCTCGCTGCAGGCGGCTTCGGGCCCTTCAAGCCGGAATGGATCGGGCTTGGCTGGCGCAGGCTCAAGGCTCCTCTCCTTGCCGTCGTCGGCTCCGAGCCTGATAGCTGGGGACCTCTACCCGAGTCGCTCTTGCAGGAGCGCCTGGGCCACGTTCCCCGCCTCGAGCGGGTGACCGTGCAAGGCGCCGGCCATTTCGTTCACATGGAGCGCCCGGCGGAGACAGCGGAGCTCGTGCTCGGGTGGCTCGCGCGGTGAGCGAGCCGCACGAGCTGCGACACGGGCGGGTGAGACTTGCGCTCCACCCGCTGCGCGCCGGTGCCGGACCCCCGCTGCTGTGGCTTCACGCCCTCCACAGCAGTGCCGCGGGTCTGGCCTCTCCCACCATCGACTGGCCCGGGGCGGTTTTTGCCGTCGACTTCTGCGGCCACGGACGCTCGGGTTGGATCGCGGGAGGTGCCTACACGCCCGAACTTCTGGCGGGCGACGGGGACGCGGCTTTGGCCCGGGTCGGCCCCGCGTGCCTCGCGGGCGAGGGGATCGGCGCGTATGTGGCGCTCCTTCTCGCCGGCGCACGGCCCGAACTCGTCCCCGCGGCTCTGCTCCTGCCGGGCGCCGGCCTTGAGGGCGGCGGAGCGCTCCCCGACTTCTCGGGGCGCATGGATCCCGAATGGGCACGGCAGGCATCCCGACCCGCCGTCGCGGGCGATGCCGCAGGCGAAGCCGATCCGCTCGTGTGTGCGCTCGAGAGCGACGCCCGTCCCATCGACTACGCAGAAGCCTTCGCAGTGCGTGCGCGGCGCCTCGTGCTGGCCGAAGATGGCGGCCTGCGGCCTGCCTGGTGGGAGGCGGTGGCGCGTAGCAGGAGCGCCGAGCGCGCGGCGGTGGGCGAAGCATGGCGTGCGCTCAAGCGGGCCGCGGGCAGCTAGCCGCCCGTTTGCCCCGCCCTACGTGGGAGCCGCCACACGCGGGAGGTGGATGCGGAAGGTCGTCCCTTTGCCGAACTCGCTATCCACCTCGATCGCTCCGCCAAAGTCATTCACGATCTGGTA
Organism: Myxococcota bacterium; assembly: GCA_036758525.1. Taxonomy (GTDB): domain Bacteria; phylum Myxococcota_A; class UBA9160; order UBA9160; family UBA9160; genus UBA9160. Next base: position 3,625 of record DAIOWK010000267.1, on the reverse strand, counting down.
GACGATGGAGAGACCGAGGCCGGTTCCACGCTCCCGCAGCTTCGTGGTGAAGAACGGCTCAAAAATCCGCGCACGCGTCGCCGCATCCATGCCGACGCCCGTATCGATGACCTCGAGGAACAGGTGGTCGCGTGAGGCGCCGAGCTCACCGGACGGTGAGGCTTCACCGATCCGCAGGGTGATCACACCTCCTTGAGGCATCGCGTCGCGCGCGTTCACCACGAGATTCACGAGCAGGCGCTCGAGCTGAGAGCGGTCCATGAACACACAGCCCGCTGTGGCACCGTCCACAAGCTCAACCCGATGGGCGGGTCCCGCGACCGTTCGCAGGATGCCGAGGATGGCCTCCACTCCCCTCACAAGATCAAACACCCGCGGCACCCGCGGGGTTCGTCGCGCGAGTTGGAGGAGCTCCCGCGTGAGCTCTATGCTGCGATTGCCCGCCTCGAGGATTTGACGGGCCAACTCCGCGACCTGAGGAGTCGCTTCGGTATTGCGCGCGATATGGTGGGCGTTCGCAATCACCACGGTCAGCAGATTGTTGAAGTCATGGGCGACGCCCGCTGCGAGGCGACCCACGGCCTCCATCTTCTGTGCCTCGGCGAGCTGAGCCTCGCTCGCGCGGAGCAACTCTTCGAGTTCGCGCCGCGCCTTGGCCTCGAGCTTGAGCGCGACCATATCCGCCACGGAGCCCGCGAAGTCACGTTCATCCGGGCGCCAGGTCCGGGATCCGCCGACGTGCTCGTGACAGACTACACCGATGACGCGGCCATCCCGGAAGATCGGGGCGTCGAGCATGGCGCCGATTCCGAGGGGAATCAGGTACGTGTCGCGGAGCTCGTTCGTCAGGGGGTGGGCGGGGGCATCGTCCGCGGGAACGTCCCGTCGTTCTTCGAGGGCTCGGATGTAGGTGGGAAAGTCGCGGGCTTGAAGGACCGTGCCCGCAGAGTGTCGGTTCTTCGAGAGCTCGTAGAGCTCACAGCAGCGCAGGAGCGAGCGGTCCTCGGAAAGGGTCCACACTCCAACTCGCTCGACCTGGATTGCATGGGCCGAGATCTCGGTGACACGCCGTAGGACGTCTCGGATGGAATCCGCCCCGGCCACCGAGGTTCTGGCGAGGGCAAGGCGCGCCGACTCGAACACTGCGCGGCGAGCGTCTGCCTCGGAGCGAGGAACGTCGGCGGTCATTCGTGGTGAAGATAGCGGGGGTGCCCGGGTACGGAAGGCAGTCCGCGCAAGCTTCGCAGAGGGTAGACTTGGCGCAGGAATCGGGAGGACAGGGGATGAAGAGGGCTGTCGCAATCGCAATCGCGCTCGTCCTGTTCCTCATCGCGGCGGCCGCGTACTATGCGTATTCGAAACTCGACGCGGTCGTCAAGGCGGCCATCGAGCGCTACGGGTCGGAGCTCACGGGCACCGCCGTGCAGGTCGAGTCGGTGAGTCTCGCACTTGGCAAGGGCGAGGGAACGATCCGTGGTCTGCGCGTCGCCAACCCCCCTGGCTTTTCGAGCCACGACGTCTTCGACCTTCACGAAATCACGCTCGCCCTCGACCCGATGACCGTCCAACAGATGCCGATCGACATCCGGAGCATCGCAATCGCCGATCCGAAGGTGCGCTACGAGCTCGATGCCAAGGGCGTGGCGAACGTCAATGTGATTCGGGCAAACCTCGCGCGCGCCCGCGCTCACCCTGCGAGTAGCCCGGCCACCCCGGAACAACCCGGGCGTGAGCTTCGTCTTCGGGTGAAGACCCTGTCGCTCATCGGTGGCGGGATCGCGGCGGACACCACCGCGCTTGGCGGTACGGAACTCGATCTCCCGCTCCCGCCGCTCGAGCTGCGGAACCTTGGCGCCGGCGAACGTGGCGCGACGCCGTCCGAGATCGGCGCCGAGGTGTTGACCGCCTTGAGCCAACGGACCGTCACCGCTGTCGGTGCGTCGGAGCTGAAGCAAAAGCTCCTCGAGAAGCTTGGACCCGATGCGGGAGGTGCTGCCGGCCGCGCGATTGACCAAGCCGTTGGGAGCGGTGCGGCCCAATCCGTAGAGCGCGGGATCAACGCACTGCTCGCGAAGTGAACACAGCGCGACGTTCCCAGCGCGAGGAGACCTGTTGGGCGAGAGGAGAACCATCGGGCAGGGCAGCGTAGTGTCTCCCGACCGAGCGGCCGATGCACGATCCGATGCGACAGCGAGTTCCCGATGGCCCGACACCTTTGTCTGGATCGCGCTTCTTTTCGCGTTCTCGCCGCTGCTTTCGGACTTGGTGGATCATGTTCGCACCCACTCGTGGGCAGCGTGGAGCTTGGTATTCGCGTTTCTCCTTCTTCTCCTTGCCCGAGGAGACTCCTCTCACGCGCCGCCCCATCGCGACGGCTACGCCCTATTGGCGATGGCGCTGGTGCTCGAGGGTTTCGCAATTGGCGGGGGCCCCATCCGCTGGGGGCGGCCCGCGATCCCGCTTGGCGTCTTCGCCCTGGCTCGCATCCTGGGGCGCCCGTCCCTCCGCGTGGCGGCACTTGCATGTTGGGCCTTGCCACTCCCCACATTCATCGCCAGCGCCGCGAGCCCGGCACTGGAATACATTTGGCTTCGCGTCGCCGCTGCGACGCTCTCCTCGTTTGCGCCGATCTCCGTGAATCAGGCGTCCGCTGGCTGGCCAGATGGCGTCCTGAGGCTTGAACCCGCAGAGGGAGGTCTTCCGTTCGTGGTGTTTCTTTCAGGCGTTGGCTGGATCTATGCGCTGCCGACCTGGCGTGGGTTCCGGCGAGCGGTGGTGACAGCAAGCTTATGGGCGCTTGCGGGACTCCCCGTGCAGGCGTTGGCCGTTTTGATCGCTTTGGCGCTCGCAATCGGGGGTAAGCCGGAAGCGGCCAGAGTCTGGCTGTCGTGGGGAGCCTTCCTTGTCTGCATGGTCCTGGCTCTGGCAGTAACGTCGCGCGCCTTGAGGGCACCCCGTTGATTCGGGGGCCGACCCCCGGGCACCGCGAACGACCCGTACTGGAATTTCGCACGGATCGACGGTTTTACCTGACTGCGGTTCTATGCACTGCGGTTCCGAATCGCCGCACGGTCGCACTGCCCCAGGCCTTCGGGTGATGACCCAACCCCTGCTTAGCACCTAGGCACGACGTCCTCAGCTCATCCGTGATGCCAGGCTGGTCACAATGGGCGAAGCGAGTGATTCCTTGGAGCAAACTTGGCGGGAGGAGGCCTCGATGAGCTCAACCCGGTGGTGGTGGATCTCTTTTCTTGCTGCCATCGGCATCGCCCTTGGTGCCGGCGGGTCCCAGGGAGCCTGTCTGTACGAAGCCTGGAAGAATGGTCCGAGCTGCAGCCCAGGTTACTTCCCGATCGGGGTCTGGCTCCAAGAACCGAGTGACGCCCCCGCGTGGGCCCAAGCCGGGATCAACCTCTACGTCGGCCTGTGGGAAGGTCCGACGACCGCCCAACTGGACGCTCTGCGTCTTGCTGGGATGCAGACCCTTGCGGCGCAGAACGCGGCTGCTCTCGCCTACACGAAAGCCCTGCCGGATGGAAGACCAGTAGTCGTTGGATGGACTCTTCCCGATGAACCCGATAACAAGCCGAAGACCCCTCCTTCTGAGGTTCGCGCGCTATTCGAC
>DAIOWK010000266.1:0-5347 GCA_036758525.1 Myxococcota bacterium | reverse complement strand
GCGCTTGGCGCTGTGGTCCTCGAGCGCCTCCGCCATGCCTTTGTCCTCCTCGCCGGTGCGAGGGAGCAGATGCGCGGACAGACGCGCCGCGGCGAGTAGATTTCCGACCTCGTGGCAGATCGCGAGCACGAGCTCCGCGGCAGGCAACGCCTTACGACGACCTCGGGAGGGGCTTTTCGGCGACAAGCGCCTGGGCATTCACCAGATCTTATCAGGGTACGAGACGAAGGGAATGAAAGGGCCTGCGCGCTCACCGCTAGCGCGCGCCGCGCGACACGAACCAATACAGCCCGGCCGCAAGAACTGGCGCCGAGCCCAGTTGGATCAGCAGGGCCTGCGACCCGGGTCTCGCGCGGAAGGCAAGGCGCAGGAGCGGCCAAGCGATCACAACGATGGCGAGCTGTCCAAGCTCGACACCGAGATTAAAGCCGAGGAGTGCGTGGGCGAGGCGGCCAGCAGGGAGGGCTGTCTCCGCCAAGGCCCCAGCGAACCCGAAGCCGTGGACAAGTCCAAAGACGAACGCCACGAACCAGCGCAGCGATCCCGGCTGCGTCACCTCTTCGAGCAATCCGAGGTAGCAGAAGGTGAAAAGGCCCACACCGCCGAGCGCCATGGCGGGCACCGCAAAACGACCGCTGAGCGATGCCAAGACCGAAAGCGCGAGCGCGAGAGCGAGCACCGCGGTGAGCCGGCGCCGCAGCGGCGCGCCCACCGTCTCCGCGAAGTTCTCAAACGCGACCACCACGATCGAGAGGCCGATCAGCGCTTCGATCGCCGCCGAGTCGGGACGGATCACGCCGAGAACGCCGAGGCCGAGGGTCACGCTGTGGGCGGCGGTAAAGCCCGTGACGATGGTGGCCACCTGGCGTACTGAGGCTCCGGCCAAGAGTAGCGCCAGCAGGAATGCGAGATGGTCGACGCCGGTCACGATGTGAGCGATGCCGAGCCTGACGTAGTCGATGAGGCCGCTCCCCGGCGTTGGAGCCGCAGAACCGGGGACCGCCACCGGGAAGCGGCGGCTTTCGAACACGAGCACGCGCTCCACGGACGGTCCGCCTTCGACTTGTGCCCGGGCCAGATGCAGGTGACTCGACGACACTTCGAACAGGCCATCAAACCGGATTTCGAGAGGCGCGGATCCCTCGCACGCGATGTTCCAGCTCCGACCGATCTGGCCTGGATCGGCGCTCGTAACACTCACGACAGGCCCGCTCGGGCGGCAGGGCTGGCCGGCGGCGTACAGCAGAACGTGTTGCATCAAGTAGCGATCCACGGCCGAGACGGCTTCCGGACGCGGCACGCCTGGCGTCGGCGGAAGACCGCCCTCCTCGGGCAGGGCGGCCCTGAGATCGAGCCAGGGGACGCGCACAACGACCCGCGCACTGGCGGGCGGACCCAGCCGGATTTCCCAAGACGAGGTCGAGGTGGAGAGTGTGTGGGCCCGGGTATCGCTCGCGAGAGCCAGCGCGGACCCGAGGACAAGCAGCCGGGCCAGGGTTCGGCGCCCACCAGGGCTCATGGGTGTGCGGCCTCGAAGCTGCGCGCGCGGACATCGGCACTCGCCCGCAGTTGCGCGAGATAGCGCGCGAGCGCGCGCTCTCCCACGCTTCGCAGGTACTCCGCCCGCACGGAATCGCGCGCCTGTTCGAAGGGGATCGGCTCGGCGGCGGAGCGCGCCCGCAACGCGATCACGAAATAACCGACCGCCCCGCGCACGGGATCGCTCACTTGGCCCGCGCCCAGGCGTTCGACTGCGAGCGCCGCGGAGGGACCGAGCCGTTCGCGTACTTCGTCCAGAGCGATCGGCCCCTGGGGTGGCAGAAGCGGCGTCGAGTCGCCGAGCTCCTCTGCGAGCTTCGCGAAATCCTCCCCCTCCCGCGCACGGCGCGCGAGCTCTGCGGCCCGCTGATAGGCCGCCGCCTCGGGCCGGCCGCCCTCTTGAACGACGGCCACGTCGATCTCCACCCGACCCGGGCGCGTGAACCGCTCCGCCGCGTCGCGATAGAACGCGCGGAGCTCGTCTTCGTTCGGCTCGGTGGCTTCCGCCTCGGCGGTGAGCGCGGACACCACCGCAGCCACAATTGCCCGGCGTGCACTCCGCTCATAACGGGGAAGCCCGAGCTCGATGCCCCGCTGCAGCAGAAGTTCCTCGTCGATCATGCGATCCAGCAGGCGCTGGCGCGTCGCGGCGTCGAGGTCGACGCTCTTGCGCTCGCTGGCCAGCGCTCCCACGAACTCTGCGAAGGCTTCTTGGGTAATCACCTCGCCGTTTACGACGGCAACTCCATCGGGCGGAAGCGCCCGCTGCGCGCGACCCGAGCGCACAATGGAGACGGCCGCGAGGCCGATCCCCGCCAGAGCACCCGCCAAGAGCAGCCAGACCGCCCGGCGATCGGCGCCCTCCCGGATCAAGCTCCCGGTCCGCTGCTGGCGCTCTTCTCCGCGCGCTGGCGGAAGGCTGCCATCTCGACCACCCGGCCGGCGCTGCGCGCCTCCTCGGCCGCAAAGCCCAAGAGATGGCCCTCGAGCGAAACGCGGCCCGAGGCGCGGACCTCGCCCATCGCACCCCGCGTGATCACATCGACGAAATGGCGCAGCAGCCCATCGTCCCCTCCGTAGTGCCCGAAGATCGAGCCCCCCGTGGAGAGGCGCTCTTTATCGAGGGCTCCGTGGCGCGAGAGCTCGATCACACCGTCCTGGAAGACCCCGCGCAGCTCACCCTCTGTGCCGGTGATGCGGATGGTGCGGCGTTCCTCGCTCGCGAGCCCCTGCATCGTGAAGGTCGCCGTAGCACCGCTCTCGAACTCCGCGGCCAGCACCTGATGATCGGGAACGTCATTGTCGCAGTGATAGACGCAGCGCCCGTAAGGCCCCGTCTCGAGCGCGCGGCTTCGGGCAGCGCGGGAAGGATCGAGCGATACGTCCGTCCAAGGCCAAAGGCGCGCGATGCGCTCGTCTGGCCCCGTATAGAGTCGCACCGCGTCGTGTGGGCAGCGCTCCTGGACCGGGCAGCCGTCGGTGCAACGCTCCGGCGCGCCTGCCGGGGCGTCCGATCCGCGGAAGTGGGAGAGGCTTCCGAACGAGGCCACGCGGCGACAGGGCGATCCCACAAACCACGTCAGCAAGTCCAGGTCATGGCAGGTCTTGGCAAGGACGATCGGCGCTGCGATAGAGCGATTGCGGAACTTCCCGCGCACGTAAGAGTGTGTCATGTGCCAGTATGCGACATGTTCCTTCATGTCCACTGCGAGGATGCGGCCGAGTCGCCCACTCTCCAGAACCTCGTGCACACTTGTGTAGAACGGCGTGTAGCGAAGCACATGACCGATTTGCAGGATGCGTCCCGCACGTTCCGCCGCTTGAACGATCCGCACACAATCCGCAGCCTCGGGTGCAATGGGCTTTTCGAGCAGCACGTGGTAGCCCCGGGCCAAGGCCGCGAGGGCGGGCTCGACGTGTTGCGTGTCGCCGGTAGCGATGATGGCGACCGACGCGAGCTGTGGCCGCTCGAAGAGCTCGGCCCAGCCGTGCATGGCGCGATCGTGCCCAAGCCCGTGCTCGGCGGCCGCCGCCTGGCGACGTTCCTCGTTCGGCTCGGCGAGTGCGACCACCCGCAGGAGCTCCGGGTGGGCCCGCGCGAAGGCCCCGTAGGTAAAGCGGCCCCGATTGCCCGCTCCGATCACCACCGCTTCGACCGCGGCCATGGGTCCTCCCTCGCAGCCCTCGGTATACTAACGGACTCGCATGGCGTGCCCCGAATCCGCTCCCGGCGCCGACGACGAGCTCGCGCGCATTGCGCAAAAGCGATGCATCGGCGATTACACCCGCCACATCCTCTTGTGCGTGGGCGGAGACTGTGCCCCTGCGCCCGAGGCGCTCGCCGCCTGGGAGTTTCTCAAGCGACGCCTGCGCGAGCTCGGCCTCGTGGGCGTCCGCGGCGGGGTCTACCGCTCCAAGGTGCAGTGCCTCCAGATCTGTCGTCGAGGACCGATCGCCGTGGTGTATCCCGAAGGCACCTGGTACGAAGGCTGTACGCCCCAGAGGCTCGAGCGCATCCTCCAGGAGCATCTGATCGGTGGGCGCAGCGTTGCGGAGTTCACGTTTGCGTCGAACCCGCTGTGCGCGACGCCCCCCCAGCGCAGCGCAGACGCTGGGGACGGGAAGTGAGAGCGGTTTGGCTCCGCGGCCGGGATCACAGCGAGCTCGGTGCCATCGAAACCTGCGCCGAAGACGTTGCGGCGCTGGCCCTCTCGATCGGCGGCGCCAAAAAAGTGTACGCGCACACAGATCCCAACGAGGACGGTGCCCTTTTTGCATTGGGGGCCGGAGGAACGCTTCTCGCAGTGGCCGACGGGCACGGCGGCGTCGACGCGTCGGAAGCTGCGCTCGCGTGTGTGCTCGAGAGCTTGGCCCCGGGCTGGATCTCGAGCGAGCTGCCGCTCCGTGGCGCCTGGGAGGAGCAGGCACTTTCCGGGCTGGCCGCGTGCGAGGCCGCGATCTTGAAACGCGCCGCCTCCGGGGGACGTCGACTCTCCCGCACCACCCTCGCCATCGCCATCGTCCGGCCGACCGAAGGCCTCCTCTTCTTTGTTTCGATCGGGGACAGCCATCTCTATCAGCTGCGTGGCGATACGGCGCTCGACCTCGCCGGTGGGCGGTCGGTGAGCGGAAAGCTCTTCTTCTTGGGCATGGGCCGCGGCAGCCTGGCCCTGCGCGAAAGGTGTGTGCTCGGCACGGCGGCGCTGGCCGGGATTCGCGCCGTGGTTCTCGCGACCGATGGCCTGTCCGAGCGGGGCTTGGGTGTGGACGATCCGGCCCAGACGGTGGCCCAAGTGTCCGCCCGCGCCGCAGAGGTACCAGGAACGTTGCGCGCGCTGGAGACTTGCCGAGGCCTGGTGCAAGCCGCGCTCGATGCCCACCGCCGCAACGCATCGGGTGACAATGTCGCCGCGGCGGTGGCTTGGCTTGAACCCTAAGCGAGCGCGTTAGCCACGTGCGCTAGAGGCCCGCCAAGAGCTCGCACACGCGGCGTGCGATGGCCGGCGCGGCCGTGAGACCCGGCGACTCGATCCCGATCAGGTTCACGAAGCCGGGGAGCCCATGGGCCGCTTCTTCCTCGATCACAAAGTCGCGAAAAGGTTCGCCCGGTCCTGAGAGCTTGGGACGCAGACCCGCCTGGTCGGGCGAGAGCCAGGCGCTTTGCATGGACGGGACGTAGCGCCGCACGGCCTCCGCAAAGCGCTCGGCCTTGCGCGGATCCACCAGGTAGTTCTCCTGGTCCACGTACTCCGCATCGGGACCGAAGCGAATCCGACCGCCAAGATCGAGAGTCGCGTGGATTCCAAGG
>DAIOWK010000265.1:0-5377 GCA_036758525.1 Myxococcota bacterium | reverse complement strand
CAAGCGCGTAATTGATGCGGCCGAGCTCCCCCTTCTCCAGGGCTTCGAGCGCTTTGCGTTGCTTGGCTTTCTCGCGGAGAAGCGTGCCGAGGAGCGGCCAGACCGCGTCTTCCCCGCGAGCCAGGGATTGGCCGTTCACGCGCAGCTCCCGCAAGAATCCGTGAAAGTTTCCCCACTCGAGTCGCTCGAGCAGCACCGCGTCTTCGGGTCGGCTGCGCCCCACGATCTGCGTTTCGTCGACCCAGCGAAAATCAGAACCGGAGAGATCGCGGTTGCCCACCTTGACCCGCAGCCGGCGCTGCGCGGCTTCTCCCGCCTGCCCGCTCTTCGGGATGTCCTCCGTCTCATAGATTTCGCCGAGGATCTTCTTTCCGTCGGCGAGCTCGAGCCGCCAGAGCGGCTTTTGCCAGAAGTAGCCGAGTCCCTGGACCGCGAGCAGCCCGAGCAGGCCGAGGATCAACAGCAGATTCAGCGAGAGTGTGCCCGCGCAAAGCCACGTCATGAGCTGGCCCACAAGCTCAGAACGACGGCGGGGGGTCGACGTCGACACGTTAGAGCCTCGCATAGCGCTGGCGCAGTCGCTGGCGCACCAGCTCCGCGGCGGTATTCAACGTGAAGGTCAACGCGAACAGAAGCAGCGCCGCAAGGAACAGCGTGCGGAACAGCGTGCTTGCCACCGGGGCCTCGGGTACCTCGACCGCGATGTTGGCCGAAAGCGTTCGGAAGCCGTTGAAAGGACTCCAGTCCATGATGGGCGTATTGCCTGTCGCCATGAGAACAATCATGGTCTCGCCGACGGCGCGACCGAAACCCACCATCACCGCCGAGAAGATGCCGGGGCTCGCTGTGGGCAGGACGACGCGCACCACGGTCTGCCACAGGCTCGCACCGAGAGCGAGCGAGCCCGCCTTCAAATTTCCCGGCACATTTGAAAAGGCATCCTCGGAGATCGCGAAGATGATGGGGACGACGGCGAACCCCATCGCAAGGCCGACCACCACGGCGTTGCGTTGGTCGTAGCGCAGCCCCATGGCTTCGTAGAGCCAGCCCGGCAAGCTCCCGCCAAACACGGCCCGATCGAGGACGCCGCCAAGCGGCCAGCAGAGCGCACTGCCCAGCGCCAGCACAGCCATGAAGAACAGAATCTCTCCGCCCGCCGGAATCCGACCGCGCACGCTCCGCGGAAGCAGCGAATAGAGCGCGCCGGCCAGCAAGGAAAAGATCGGGAGTGCGACGACGTAGAGCAGCAGAGCCGCAAGCTTGGACTCGACCAGCGGGGCCAGCCAGAGCCCCGCGAGGAAGCCGAGAACAACACTCGGGAGTGACGCCATGAGCTCCACGGTGGGCTTCACCACGCGCTGCAGGCGCGGATGCATGAACTGCGAGGTGTACATCGCGCCGAACACGCCGAGCGGGATGGCGAGAATGAGCGAGTAGAAGGTGCCCTTCAGCGTCCCCACGAGCAGAGGCGTGAGCGAGAACTTGGGCTCGAAGTCGTCGCTCCCGCTGCTCGACTGCCAGACGAAGGCGGGAGCCGGCGCACCCTCGTAGTGGACCTTGCCAAAGAGCGCGCGCAGGGACGCCTCGGGATGGGGATTGTGCACTTCCGCAAGCGAGACGCGTTCGGGCCCCGCCACCACCACCGCGTCGCCCTTCGGGGCAAAGGCCAGGGCGGACGCCCCGGGGACGAGGGGTGCCCCGGTCCACAGCACCCGCTCGGAGGTGGAGTAGTAAAGGCCGAGATTTCCGCTCACGTCCTGCGCAAAGAACGAGCGGTTGCGTTCAGAGGGCGAAAGCAGCGCGACCGCGGCGGGGAGCCTGGGGAAGCTGTGAATGCGTTTCAGCACTCCCTCGTTCTCTCCCCCGCCGGGCGGCGGGACCGGGAACCAGACCTCGATCTCACCGCCGGAGCGGCCCACGAGAAGCCCACGGTCCCCGATCAAGAGCTCGAGGGAGGTCACCGCGTCGCCGGGGGAACCGGCGACCTCCGGGTGCGTTGCGGGGTCCGCGGTGAGGTCCCAGCGCACAAGCTCTCCCGTCGCAAGCGCGCCGTAGAGGGTCCGGGTGCGCCGGTCGAGGAGGAGGTGGCCCACAGGTCCGGGGGCGGGAGCGAGCGCCGTTCGCTGGACGCTCTGCGTCTTCGCACCGCTCAGAAAGTTCGTGGTCTCGACGTCTCGCACGAGGACCATCTGGCCGTCTGCGAGCTGCGCGGCGGCGGTGGCGCCCCCTTCCGACAGGCGCCCGGCGAACGCAGAAAGGGGTCGATGTTCCGGGTCCAGCAGAAAGACCTGGGGCTCCGAAAGCCGTGGGGTGACTGCTCGCGTGTCCTGCGCGAAGGACTCCGCAAAGTCGACGCTCACGAGGGCCACGCGGCCGTCCTGCGTCGCAGCCGCAAAGTAGGGTTGGCCTGAGAGACTCGAAGACACGGCAAGGGGTGGCGACGCACCCTCAGGGAGAACGGAGTGCTCGAGGGCGAGGGCTCCATCGGAAAGCCGCAGCACGCGCACCACGCCATCGGGGCCGAGCAGCGCTGCGAGCGTGTGGTGGGCGTCGGTCAGGAGGGCACGTGATCCGGCGGCTGGGGCCGGCACGCTCGACTCCGGCCGGGCGCGCAGAGTCGAGGAGCGGCCAAACCTCCAGCACGAGGAACAGAAGGATGGCGAGGATGCTCCCGATGACCGCAAGCCCGCCGCCGGCCACGACTGCCTTGGCCACGAGGTCCACCGTATGGCGGCGCCGCGAGGCGCCGACGGAGAAGAAGGCGCGCGCGGGTTGGGTGGGGGCGGTGGTGACGGCCACGTCTTAGTCGAGCTTCGCACGCTCCGGCTGCGTGATGTCATGGGAGATTGGGAGATAGCCAGCCTTCACTACGAGCTGCTGGCCCTCTTGAGAGAGCACAAACCGCAGGAACTCGCGCACCAGAGGGTCCAGCGGCTTGTTGGGTGCTCGGTTCACGTAGATGAAGAGGAAACGGGAGAGCGGGTACTTGCCCCCGTAGACGTCCGCGGCGTCCGCCGAGCCGAAGGGCGAGCCCTCCTTCGTGGCCAGGTCCAGGGCCTTCACGCCTGAGGTCTTGTAGCCGATCCCGCTGTAGCCGATCCCATTGCTGTCTTCAGTCACGCCCTGCACGACGGACGCCGAGCCCGGCTGCTCCTTCACGCTGTCCTTGAAGTCGCCGTTGCAGAGCGCGTGTTCTTTGAAGTAGCCGTAGGTCCCGGACGCGGAGTTGCGGCCGTAAATGCTAATCGGACGCGAGCTCCAATCACCGCCGAGGCCAAGTTCTCCCCAGGTCGTCACGTCGGCCGCCGTGCCACAGCGCCGGGTCTTCGAGAACACGGCGTCCACCTGGGGGAGCGTGAGCTTTGTGAGCGGATTGTCCTTGTTCACGTAGACCGCGAGGGCGTCGATCGAAACCCGGATCGCCGTTGGCTTGTAGCCGTATTTCTTCTCGAACTCGTCCGCCTCGGAGGGTTTCATCTCGCGGCTCATGGGACCGAGCTGCGCCGTGCCGACGATCAGCGCCGGGGGAGCAGTCGAGGAGCCCTTGCCCTCGACTTGGATCCGTACATTGGGGTACTGCTTCTGGAAGCCCTCGGCCCAGTAGCCCATCAGGTCGTTCAGCGTATCCGAGCCCACCGAGTTCAGATTGCCGGAGATGCCGCTCGTCTTGCTGTAGGCGGGGATCGCCTTGTCCGTTTCGACGGCCTGCGAATGGGCCGTACCCGCGACGAGGCTCACCGCCGAAGCGGCCAGGATCGCTCGAAGCCCCCTGGTCATGACCCCCCCCGTCCCCGTGCTTCCGCCGCGGCCCGCTTGGGACCGGCGTGGCTAGGTGGCAGTCGAAGATCCGTGTGATACATGACGCAAGATCGTCGTTCGAGTGACGTCTCCGTGACGAATCGAAGGGCGAGGTCGGCAGCTTGGCACGCTCAGCCGTACTGCCGGCTATATCTTCGCGGCTGCGCTCGCCAGGAGAGACGGGATGACCCGCCTTTTCGACTCGGTGATTGAGGATCTGCGCAAGACCCTGCTTCGCATGGGCGGTCTCGCCGAGAGCATTCTCGAGAAGGCCGTGCAGGCCGTCTGGGAGCGCAAGGCAGATCTTGGGGCGCAGGTCCGCGAAGACGACCTCGAGATCGATCGTCTGGACGTGCAGATCGACGAGCGAGTTCTGCGGGCGCTCGCGCTTCAGGCGCCGGTGGCGGAGGACCTGCGCCAGGTGATCGCGATCAAGATGATCGCGACGGACCTGGAGCGCGTAGGGGATATCTCGCGCAACGTCGCGAAGAGCGCCCTGCGCTTGGCCGAACGTCCCCCCGTGGTGCTCCCTCCAAAGCTGGAGGAGATGGCGGACGAAGCGCGCCGCATGCTGAAAGACGCCCTCGATAGCTTCGCCGACGGCGATCCGGCCAAGGCGCGTGCGGTCTTGGCCGCCGACGACCGGATCGACGAGGACCAGGATCGCGTGGTGCGCGACGCGATCCTGGAGATCAGCGCGCACCCCGAGCTCACCTCCCAGGGAGTCGATCTCATCATGATCGCCAAGAACCTCGAACGCGTGGGCGATCACGCCACCAATATCGCCGAGGACGTAATCCTGGCGATCGAGGCGCAGAACCTGCGCCACGCGTCGAAGCTGCGCGGATCGTGACGACGCCGGTCCCCCGGGCTTTTGTCGCCAGCATGCTGCCGGCGCTGCGCCAGGCCGCCGCCGTGGCGCGCGCCCTCGAAGGGCGCGTCGTCAATAGCCCGAAGGAGCGCGAGGCCACGCCCAGCAAGGCCGCCCTCACCATGGCCGACACGGCTGCGCAAGAGACCCTCTTGGTCACGGTCTGGGAGCGCTTCCCGTTCGTCTCGCTCGAGGCCGAAGAAGACACCCCGACGGTCCACCGCTTCCCCATCCACGGCGAGGCGCGGGTGGTGATCGATCCCATCGACGGCACGCTCCACTCCTACCTCGAGGGTCGCGGACCCTACGCGATCATGGTGGGCTTGGTGGTCGCCAACCGCATCGAAGCAGCGCTCGTGGCGCTTCCACGCGAGGGGCTCTTCTTCGACGCAACGCGCGGCAACGGCGCACGGGTCACCCGTGTCGGCGGGGTTCCGCGCTTCGTGCGGGTTCCCGCGCCCGAGGCGGGCCGGCGCATTCTGGTGTCGCATGAGCTGCCGGACGCCGCCAAGCAGAAGCTCCACGCGCGAGGTTATGAGGTGGTCCACGGCGCGGGCGGCGCGATTGCGGTGGCACCCCTTGTGCCAGGCGTGTGCGCGGGGCTGCGCATCGCACGCGGACACAAGGGCATAAGCTCCCGCGGCCGGATCGGCGCGCTGATCGCCGCCGAGGCGGGGGCGCTCGTCCGCTGCGAGTCCGGCAAGGAGT
>DAIOWK010000264.1:0-5377 GCA_036758525.1 Myxococcota bacterium | reverse complement strand
GGCGCGCGGCCGAGATGCGGCGCAGGAGCGTCGACTTGCCCGCGTTCGGGAGGCCCACAAGACCCACGTCCGCAAGAAGTTTGAGCGAGAGGCGCAGCTTTCGGGCTTGGCCGGGACGACCCGGCTCGGCGAAGTCTGGCGCCTGGCGGGTCGGGGTCGCGAACTGGCCATTGCCCCGGCCGCCCCGTCCTCCCCGCGCCACGACGAAGCGCTGGCCATCCTCCGCGAGGTCGACGAGGGCTTGCCCGCCTGCGGATTCGGCGACGTCGTACACGAGCGTGCCCACCGGCACGCGCACTTCGACGCAAGCGCCGTCACGGCCTTGGCGTCGGCTCCCCTCGCCGTGAGCACCGCGCTCCCCGCGCAGCTCCGGCCGCAAGCGCAGATCGAGCAGGGTCGCGAGGTTGCGGTCCGCGACCAGAATCACATCCCCACCTCGCCCGCCGTCGCCCCCGTCTGGTCCTCCCCGGGGCACGTACTTTTCGCGGCGAAAGCTCACGCAGCCGTTGCCGCCCGCGCCGGCGACCACGGAAACCTGCGTCTCATCGATGAACAGCTCTGTGGGCTTCATGGAGTGGCAGAGCCCGTCGCGGTGAGAGAGCGCTTCAGCTGTGAGGCTGCGGCTCCACCAGCGCCACAACACGACCCCGGGACTGGCGGTATTGCACCACGCCGTCGCAGCGGGCGAAGAGCGTGTAGTCCCGGCCGAGACCGACGTTGCGCCCGGCATGAACCTTCGTTCCGACCTGACGCACCAAGATGGCGCCCGCGCTCACGTGCTGGCCGCCAAACACCTTCATGCCGCGGCGCTGCCCGTTGCTGTCGCGACCGTTTCGAGAGCTTCCCTGCCCCTTCTTGTGCGCCATCGGCTAGGCCTCGATCCGGTCGATCAGGATTTCGGTGTACTCCTGCCGGTGTCCTTGCTTGCGGCGGTAGCCCTTGCGGCGCTTCATCTTGAAGATCGTGATCTTCGGACCCCGCTTCTGGGCCATGATCGTGCCGACAACGCTGGCACCCGGCACAAGCGGGGTCCCGACGCGGTCCGCGCCTTCGTTTCCACCGAGCAAGAGGACCTCACCGAGCGTCACCCGCTCGCCGACGGCGCCCGCAAGCTTCTCGACCCGGACGGCATCTCCCGGGGTGACCCGAACCTGCTTGCCTCCGGTGCGAACCACCGCGTACATGGAGAGCCTCCTGGAAACCTGGGATCCGGCAGTATCCGCCATCCCCTCCCTGCGTCAACCGCGCGCGGGCGGCTCCTCGATCGGGACCTCGGCCTCACCGCTCGTGGCGAGGGCAGGGGCTCCCTCCGTGGTCGGCGCCTGCGCGAGGGGCTCAGGGGACGCGGCCGGGGGCGTCTCGGGCAAAGGAGCTTCCGGGGTGACGCGGGGCGCTGAGAGCCAGGGAATCGCGAACTCGACCGGGGGCCCCTCGGACAGTGCCAGCACCTCGAACTGCTCCTGGTGCATTCCCGGCTTGGCGCGAACCTCGATCTGCCGGCCAAGATCGCGCTCGAGCTGTGCAAGGGTCGCGCGCTCAGGACCGAGCAGCTGTTCTGCCACCCGCGGGTGCACGGCCACCGCGATGTCACGGCCCCGGAAGCGCGGCAGGTCCTTGCGGATCTCGCGCAGGACCTTGTAGGCCACGCTTTGCTGCGAAAGCACGTAGCTGCGCCCCTCGCAGTACGGGCAGGGCTCGCACACGGTTTGAACCAGGTTCTCCCGGGTCCGCTTCCGCGTCATCTCCACCAGACCGAGTTCCGAGATCTTCAGGATATTCGTCTTGGCCTTGTCCTGGCGCAGTGCCTCTTGGAGCGCTCGGTATACCTTCTCGCGGTTCTCCGCCGTCTCCATATCGATCAAATCGAGGATGATGAGTCCCCCGATGTTGCGGAAACGCAGTTGGTAGACGATCTCACGCACCGCCTCGAGGTTGGTCCTTAGGACCGTGTCCTCGAGCTCGCGCTTGCCAACATAGCGGCCCGTGTTCACGTCGATGGCGGTCAGCGCCTCGCTCTGGTCCACGATCAGGTAGCCGCCGGACTTGAGCCACACCTTGCGACCGAGGTTGGCGTCGATCTGCGCCTCGATTCCGAAGTGGTCGAAGATGGGCTCGCTGCCCTCGTAGTGGTCGATGCGGGGCTTGGGATCGGCCACGAAGCGCTGCACGAAGTTCTTCATCTCCTCGTAGGTCGCCGCCGAGTCGACGACGATGCGCTTGGTGTCCGCGTTCGCAAAGTCGCGGATCACGCGCAGGGGGAGGGAGAGCTCGGAGAACAGCACCGCCGGGGCACGCACCTCTTCTTGCTTCAGTTGGATCTCGTCCCATACCGTCGTGAGATAACGCACGTCCGCCTCTAGATCGGCGTCGCGCGCGGCCTCGCCGGCGGTGCGAATGATGAAGCCGAGATCCCGGGGGCGCGTGCGCTCGACCACCTCGCGCAGGCGGCGCCGTTCGCGGTCGGATTCGATGCGGCGGGAGACCCCGACGCGCTGCGCCCAAGGGGTGAGCACGAGATGACGGCCGGCGATCGAGACGTGGGAGGTGATGCGCGCCCCTTTGGTTCCGATGGGCTCCTTGGCGACTTGCACCACGATTTCCTGCGCCTCGCGCAGCAGGGTCTCGATCTTGGGCGGCTGCCGGGTGGCTCCATTGCGTCCGCGGCCCCCCCGCCGCTGTCGCGGCGCATCGTCTTCTTCCACGAGGTCGAGGTCGAGCTCGCCCGTCTCGCCCAGGTAGTCGCCGGCGTATAGGAACGCCGCCTTCTCGAGACCGATGTCCACGAAGGCGGCCTGCATGCCCGGGAGCACCCGCGTGACCCGTCCTTTCACGACGCTGCCGACAACGCTGCGTTCGCCCCGGCGCTCGAGGTGGAGTTCGGAGAACGCGCCGCGCTCGAGGATCGCGACCCGGGTCTCCCCAGGCTCTGCATTGATCAGGATCTCGTTCTGCATGGGCATCCCTCTGCCCGGGCGAAGGCGCGCCTTCTCGTGTGGGAAGCGCTGCTCCGCCGGGGCGGGCACTCGGGAGCTTCGCGAGATGCCCAAGACACACGCCGGACCCGGCCCGATGGGTCTCGGGCAGGGCGCGTGTGGCGGCGGGGACGACGCGGAGCCGGCGCGGCCCAGGAGGCCGACCGGGAGGGTCCAGAGCTCTCTAAATTCCCGAATTCAATGTCAAATACGTTGACTCGCTCAAGAACTCACTCTACGGTCCAACGGCTTGCGGGGAGCGAGGCCTCGGATTCGAGGATCCTCTTTGGCAACCGCCAGCTTCCGGATGAAGGCTCCGCGCAGCACCCCGCCGCCCGTCCACCTCACCCGACCTGCGCGGCTCCTCTCCCGAAGACACAGGGCGCGCGTCCAAAAACGAAGCCCGTCGGGCCGCACAAACCGAGTGAGACCATCATGGAAGAACGGGGAGAGGTCAAGCGGGATCCACGGCGTCGTCTTCCGGCCGCAGATCGAGTGATCCGGCAGGGGAAGGCCGAAGCGCCTGGGCTCCCGGACTGGGCGGTCGCCGCCGGCGCCCGCCGAGCCCTCGAGCAAGCCCGGCGCCGCCTTGCGGGGCCGGACGAGTCGCCCGGGGAGCTCGCGGACCTGGTGGCCACCGCTCTGGCTCACGCCCGCTGGCTCGCGGAGCCTCATCCCGCACGCGTCGTGAACGCGACCGGGGTCGTGCTGCACACGAATCTCGGCCGCGCCGTATTGGCGCCCGGTGCCGCGCGGGCCGCTGCGGCCGCGGGGTCGAGCTACAGCGGCCTCGAACTCGACCTCCGGGACGGCGAGCGGGGAGATCGCCTTGCCCAGCTGAACGAAGAGCTCGCCCTCCTCTCCGGGGCTGAGGCCGCCCATGCGGTCAACAACAACGCGGCCGCTCTCCTCCTCGCGCTCAACACCCTGGCGCACGGCCGGGAAGTCGTCGTCTCGCGGGGCGAGCTCGTCGAAATCGGCGGCTCCTTCCGGATCCCAGAGATCTGCGAGCGCGCGGGGGTGATCCTTGTGGAGGTCGGCAGCACCAATCGAACCCACGCCGCGGACTACGAGCGAGCCCTGGGTGCGTGCAGTGCGCTCTTGCTAAAGGTCCACCGCAGCAACTTTGAGCAGCGCGGGTTCGTCTCCGAAGTGGGACTCGCGGAGCTGGCAGAAATTGGGCGACGGCGCGGCGTTCCCGTGCTGGAAGATCTCGGAAGCGGCCTCTTGGTCGAGCTCGACCGGAAGGGGGTGCCGGCCTTCGGGCCAGAGTCGTATGCACCGGCGCGGCTTCGGCTTGGCGCGGACGTGGTCTGTTTTTCCGCGGACAAGCTGCTCGGCGGGCCGCAAGCGGGGATTCTGCTCGGGAGTGCGGCTCGGATCGAGGCGATGCGCGCCAATCCCCTCTCGCGCGCGCTCCGCCTGGACAAGCTCTGTATCGCGGCACTGGACTGGACGCTCAAGGTACTGCTGGAGGGTCGTGGCGCGCAGGAGCTTCCGGTGCTGCGCCAGCTGCTTGCGCCCGCGACCGTGCTGGAGCGACGAGCGCGCGCGCTCGCCGAGCGGCTCCAAAAAGTGGCAGGTTCGGCGCTCGAGATCGAAGTGCTGCCGGAGGCGGCGCCGATCGGTGCCGGCTCTCTGCCTTCCGCACGGCTTGAGAGCTGGGTCGTGGCAGTGCGCTCCCCGCATGGTGCACACGCACTTGCCGCTGCGTTGCGCGTCGCACCGACTCCTGTGATTGCGCGTATTCGTGATGCGGCCGTGCTCTTCGACGTGCGCACTTTGCTCGATGACGACACGTCTGCACTCGAAGCAGCGCTTTCCCGCGCGTGTGGCCACCGCGTTGAACCCGCGGGGTCCATCCGGTAGCTTTCCCGGGCGAAGGCGATGCTCAATACAAGCGTTCTCGTCCTGAATCGCTCCTATCTGCCGATTCACGTGACATCGGTGCGGCGGGCGTTCGCCCTGATCTACCAAGGCATCGCGCGCGCGGTCGATGGGCAGTACCAGACCTTCGATTTCGAGGGCTGGCGCCAGCTCGCGGTGGCACGCGACGCGGAGGCGATCGGGACATCGAGTGGTCCGATCCGCGTACCCCGGGTCATTGTGCTGATTGCCTTTGACCGCGTTCCCAAGCGCCATGTGCGCTTCAGCCGCATCAACATCTATGCACGCGACAACTTTACGTGTCAGTATTGCGGAATGCGCTATCCGCGTTCGGAGCTCAATCTCGACCACGTGATCCCACGTTCGCTCGGGGGGCGCAGCACCTGGGACAACGTGGTGTGCAGCTGCCTCGAGTGCAACCGGCGAAAGGGCGGCAACACTCCCGCCCAGGCGGGGCTTAGCTTGCGCCGGCCGCCCGCCCGTCCGCGCTGGACACCGCTCATGAATCTCATGCTCTC
>DAIOWK010000263.1:0-5421 GCA_036758525.1 Myxococcota bacterium | reverse complement strand
CCACGGCGCCCGCCCTTCCTTGGGGCGCGTGGCTCTTGCGGTCTTGTGCCTGGCCCTCGGCCTCGCCTGCGCGAAGCCCGCGATCCTCCAGGGAACCGACGAGGACCGGTTCAAGCGTGCTCTCGCCCATCGCGATCTTGGGGCCGATCACCTGCAGCACGGGGATAACGCCCTGGCGCTGCGTGAGCTCCTCCTCTCGGAAGAGATCAATCCAAAAGACGCGACCACCCAGGCGGGGCTGGCTGAAGCATACCGGCGACAGGGTTACCTGGCGGACGCCGAGAAGCACTTGCTCCGCTGCATCGAGCTTGCCACCCGACAAGGCGTGATCGGCAACCGCTCCACGATCCAGATTGCCCGGCTCAACCTATCGTCTCTCTATGTCCAGATGGAGCGCTACCCCGAATCGATCGAGCAGAGCAAGATGCTGGCGAACGATCCCACGTTCACGGCGCCGTGGATCGCGCTTACCAACCAGGGATGGGCGGAGTACAAGCTCGGACGGACCGAACAAGCGCGGCAGACCCTTGGGCTCGCGCTGCAGTACAAAGCCGACTTCTGGCGCGCGCTGCTCAACCTCGGCATCTTGGAAGCGGAGGCAGGTCACAAGGCGGAGGCGTTGCCGCTGTTTAGCCGTGCCCTCGCACAGAAGCCCGGACCGTTGGCGGAGGCAGAGATTAACTACCGGATCGCCGAGATCTACGTGTCGTTGGGCGAACGCGACCGCGCCCTGCAGCACCTGACCGCGGCAGTCCAGACAAAGCCGAGCGGGGAATGGGGGAAGCGCTCCGAGGACTACCTCAAGGTCCTCCGCTAACGGAGGACCAGCGGGCTGCGGGGGATCGCTCCTCGATTGGGGCGTATCTCGGGCGGCAGCGTGCCCTGCGTCATATCACCCTCGACGAGCTCGAGGCCACGACGCGCATCCCGCGCCGCTCGCTCGAGCGGCTCGAGGCGGGCGCCTTCGATCGCGACCGCGATGCCTTCGCACGAAGCTTCGTTCGCACGGTGGCCACAGCGCTTGGCCTCGACGCCAACGAGGCCGTGACGCGCATGCTCGCCGAGGTCGCGCCAGATGCCGATTTACGCGGCGCGCGGCGCCTGCGCACGGGCCGCGTGCTTGCGCTTGGCGCGGCTCTCGCTGCGCTCGGGGCCGTATTTGCGCTCTGGCGGGCGGGAGTCTCGCTGCCGCGCTTCTCGCTGGGCCGGGCCCAAGAGCGCGCCATCGTGTACCGCCGCAACGCCGTCCACGAGCTGGCAGATGAGACGCGCGCCCGGGGGCTTCGGCCGCCGCCGCCGGCTGAGGAGGACGCGTCAGCGCCCGAGACACGCTAGGGTGTCCGCGTGGCGAGCTTCGTGACCGAGGCGCTGGTGCTTCGGGTGTTCGATTTCGGCGAGTCCGACGTCGTCGTCCACCTGCTCACGCCGGAGACCGGGCGTCTGGCGGCCATCGCGAAGGGCGCCAAGCGCAGCCGAAGGCGCTTCAGCGGGACCCTCGATTTCTTCAACCAGCTGCGCGTGCAAGCCGACCGCAGACCCTCCCGGGCCATGGCTCGGCTTGAGCACGCGGTCCTGCTCCATTCCTTTCAAGAAATCCGTCTCTCCCCCCCGCGTTTTGCGCTCGGCTGCTACCTGCTCGAGCTCCTCGGCCGGCTCGCGCCGGAGGAGGGTGCCCGGGCGGACACGCAAAGGCTCTTCGCGTTCGCGACGGGCGCGCTTTCCGCCATCGCCAGACGAGAACCTGACCTGCGGCTGCGCACGCTGCTTGAGTTGCGCGCGCTGGATGCGCTCGGGCTGCGCCCCGAACTGCGCCGCTGCGTGCGCTGTGATGGGGAGCTCGGGCCGGCAGGGGAGGTGGCCTTCCATGTGGCCGATGGAGGACCCGTGTGCGGAGCGTGCGCGCCGCGCATCGAGGGTTTGCTCCGCGTGCACCTAGGTACGCTCCGCGCCCTCGACCAGGGACTTCGCCTGTCCGAAGGGCGGCTGGACCGCTTGGCACTCCCGCCAGGGGCGCTTCGCGAGGCGCGGCGCCTGCTCGCGCGATTCACCCGGTTTCATCTCGGCATCGAGCTTCGAAGTGAGCGATTCCTCGACGAAATCATGCCGGTCGCAGAATCCGCGCCGGCTTGACACGCCTCCCCCGCGAAAGGAATACTCGCCCGCCCCACGCGCCGCCTGCGAGCGATGCGACCCCAAGGGTGCCCATGTCCGACGCCGACTCCGCGAAGAGCCCTTACCCCTGGCGCATGGACGACCTCGTGTCGCTGTGTACGCGCCGCGGGTTCATCTTTCCCTCGAGCGAGATCTACGGCGGGATCAACGGTTTCTGGGACTACGGGCCGCTTGGCGTCGAGCTCAAGAACAATCTGAAGGCGTTCTGGTGGCAGCGCGTGGTGCGGGAACGGGACGACGTGGAGGGGCTGGACAGCTCGATCATCTGTCATCCCCGCACCTGGGAAGCGTCCGGTCACGTGGAGCACTTCAGCGATCCGATGGTCGACTGCCGTGCCTGCAAGAAACGATTCCGCGCCGATCAGCTGGACGAGGCAGGCTCGTGCCCCGCGCGCGAGGGAACGAGCGAACACGATTTCACCGAAGCACGTCGCTTTAACCTCATGCTCAAGACCTTTATCGGCGCATCGGAAGATGCCGCGGCGGTCGCATACCTGCGGCCCGAGACCTGCCAGTCGATTTTCACGGACTTCCGGCGGGTGAAAGACGCCTCCCGCCAGAAGATCCCGTTCGGCATCGCACAGATCGGCAAGGCCTTCCGAAATGAGATCAATCCACGCAACTTCACCTTTCGTTCTCGAGAGTTCGAACAGGCGGAGCTCGAATTTTTCATCCACCCGAGCGAGCGCGAGAAGTGGTTCGCGCACTGGCTCGAAGAGCGGCAGCGCTTCCACCGCGAGCTAGGATTCATCGCTGCCCGTCTGCGCGTTCGGGCCCATACGGCAGACGAACTCGCGCACTATGCAAACGCCGCAGCGGACATCGAGTTTCTCTTTCCCTTCGGCTGGCAGGAGATCGAAGGCGTTCACGATCGAGGGGACTGGGATTTGCGGCGCCATACCGAGTACAGCGGCAAGGACCTGTCGATCACCGACGAGGAGACGAAGGAACGCTTCACGCCCCTGGTAATCGAGACGTCCGTGGGGATCGACCGAACTGCGCTTGCCCTGCTTGTGAATAGCTATGAAGAGCAGACGCTGCCCGATGGCGAAACGCGCACGTTGCTTCGCCTGCCCCCAGCCATTTCGCCCATTAAGGTGGCGGTCTTGCCGCTCTCGAAGAAGCTTGCCGAACCCGCCCAGAAGCTCGCGCTTGAGCTCCGGCGGCGCTTTTCGACCTTCTACGACGAGTCGGGGAATATCGGGCGGCGCTACCGCCGGCAAGACGAGGTAGGAACCCCCTTCTGCGTCACCTACGACTTCGAGTCGGGCACGGACGGCAAGGTCACAGTGCGCGAGCGTGACGCCATGACACAGGACAGGATCTCCCTCGAGGGAGTGCAGGCCTATCTTCGAGATCGGCTGGAGGCCGTGCTGTGACGCAGCGAGGGACGACGCCCGCCCGCAAGACGCCTTCGAAGTCAGCGAAAAAGGTCTACTTCTTTGGCGCCGGCAAGGCCGAGGGTCGCGCCGAGATGAAGGCCCTCTTGGGGGGCAAAGGCGCGAACCTGGCCGAAATGACCCGGCTTGGCGTGCCGGTCCCTCCCGGCTTCACGATCTCCACGACCGTGTGCCACGAGTACAACGCCGCGGACGGCAAGCTCCCTGCCGATGTGAAGCGCAGCAGTCTTTCAGCCCTTTCCAAGGTGGAGAAGATCATGGGGCTGCGCTTTGGAGATCCCAAGCGCCCGCTCCTGGTTTCGGTGCGCTCTGGGGCGCGTGCCTCCATGCCCGGCATGATGGACACCATCTTGAACCTCGGCCTCAACGCGGAGACCGTCGAGGGGCTCGCGGCGTCTGCCGACGCCCGCTTCGCCTACGACAGCTACCGGCGCTTCGTCCAGATGTTTGGCGATGTCGTTCTCGGCGTTCCCATGGAGCGCTTTGAGGAGCGGCTCGAAGCGCTCAAGCGAAGCCGCGGTACCGAGCTCGACACGGTCCTTGGCGCCGAAGATTGGCGCGGGCTCGTGCGGGAATATCTCGAGGTGGTGCAGGACGTGACCGGCGAGCCCTTTCCGCAAGACCCTGAGCTTCAGCTCTGGGGAGCGGTGGGGGCGGTGTTTCGCTCTTGGAGGAACGAGCGCGCCATCCGTTACCGAAAGCTGAACGACATCCCCGAGGCCTGGGGCACGGCGGTGAACGTGCAGGCCATGGTGTTTGGCAACATGGGGGATGACTGCGCGACAGGCGTCGCCTTCACCCGCGACCCGTCCACCGGCGAGCGGGTGTTCTTCGGCGAATACCTGAAAAACGCCCAGGGCGAGGATGTGGTTGCCGGGATCCGCACCCCTCAGCCGATCAACACAGCTGCGCGTCGTCCCGATCAGTCGCACCTCTCGACGCTCGAAGAAGAGATGCCCGCGGCCTATCGACAGCTCGTGCGGATTTATCGGGGCCTCGAGAAACACTACCGGGACATGCAAGACATTGAGTTCACGATTCAGCGCGGGCGTTTGTGGATGCTGCAGACGCGAACCGGCAAGCGCACCGTGCGGGCGGCGGTGAAGATCGCTGTCGACATGGCACGCGAGCGACTCATCAGCCGGGAGGAGGCCGTGATGCGGGTCGACCCGCGGGCCCTCGACCAGCTCCTGCACCCTACCCTCGACCCGCGGGCGGAGCGCGAGGTCCTGGCTCGGGGCCTGCCGGCATCCCCTGGCGCCGCGGTGGGTACCGTCGTGTTCTCCGCCGATGAGGCCGAGGCCCGGGCGAAGGCGGGGGAGAAGCTGATTCTGGTTCGGATCGAAACCTCTCCTGAGGACATCCACGGCATGCACGCCGCCGAAGGCATCTTGACCGCGCGGGGGGGCATGACTTCCCACGCGGCGGTGGTGGCGCGGGGGATGGGCAAGTGCTGTGTCGCCGGATGCGGCGCCTTGCGTATTCACTACGGCAAAGGCGAGATGCAAATCGACGAGCAGGTGATCCGAGCGGGCGACACGATCACCATTGACGGCAGCAGCGGCGAGGTCATGAGGGGGCGCGTCCGCACCGTGACGCCCGAGCTCGGCGGGGAGTTCTCGGAGCTCATGCGCTGGGCCGACCAGCTGCGTCGGGTGCACGTGCGCACCAACGCCGATACACCCCACGACGCAAAAATCGCCCGGCAGTTCGGAGCCGAAGGCATTGGCCTGTGCCGTACCGAGCATATGTTCTTCGAGCCAAATCGCATTCTGGCCGTGCGCGAGATGATTCTCTCCTCCGATGATCAACAACGCCGACGGGCGCTCGAAAAGCTCTTGCCCATGCA
>DAIOWK010000262.1:0-5428 GCA_036758525.1 Myxococcota bacterium | reverse complement strand
CCCACCCGCCGGTGCTGGTCGACCTCTGGGAGTCGACCCCGAAGCCAAGGGGTGACTGGCGCACGATCGCCACCTACCGCAACAAGGGCAAGGACGTCGTGATCGAGGGCGAGACCTACTACTGGTCGAAACACCCGAACTTCGATCGAGTGATGGACCTGCCCTCGAAGACGAAGGAGCGGCTCGAACTGGCGCTGGTGTCTCCGACCCCGGAGCTGCGGGAACGATTCCTCTCCCACGGCTGGAAGCTCGAGGACCCCTACCGCATCTCCCACGGCGCCGGGGTCTATCGCCGCTACATCCAGGGTGCCAAGGGTGAGTTCTCGGTGGAGAAGGACGACCAGACCCGCCTCAAGGTGGGTTGGTTCAGTGACCGCAGCGTTTGCTTCCTTGGCGCGGGCCGCCCCTGCGTGCTGCAGGACACGGGGTTTGGCACCCGCGTGCCCACAGGGACCGGCCTTCTGGCCTGGTCGACGCCTGCGGAGGCCGTCGAGGCGCTGTACCGCGTCGGGCGCGACTACAGCCGACATGCCGCAAAGGCCCTCGCCATCGCCCGAGAGTACTTCGATACGAGCGTGCTGCTGCCGCCTATCCTGGAGGCAGCGGGGGTCTAGATCACAGATCCCGGGAGCGGCGTACCGAAGAGTCTCTCACGACAGATCTTGCAGGAGGGATGCCGTGAGGGCGATCACAAAAGCCAAGCTCGCTTGTCTCGCCGTCCTGTGTTGCGCTGCACCCGCGCTTGGCGCCGCGCAAGCTTCGCCGAGCCCGGAAGGCGCCGCGGCCCTTGCCTACCAGGGTCGCACCCAAGAAGCCGAGGCGATGCTCGCCGACGCGAGACCGGTGGGCGCGGCGATCTTCGTGAAGGCCTGCCTCGAGCTCGACGGGGGAAATCCGAGAGGAGCGTCCGCCGCCTTGCGCGCCCTTTCCGCAGAGGGGGCGGGTAGCGGGGAGGTGCGCCTCGCGGAGGTGTTGGCCGAGCGCCGCGCGCGGGACCCGCACGAGGGCTGGCTCGACTCCTTCTTCGAGGCCTGGCGGGCAGTGGGCACGGGCACAGCGCTCGCCGCTACGCCGGTCAAGAACTGGACGCGAAATATCTCCGAGGGTCCGCGGCCGCTCGTTCCGGGACTCCCCAACGATCTCTTCTGGCGAGCCATGCTGAAAGCCCAGCCAGAGCTTACGGAACTCTTGAGCGTCGAGGCGGAGGCCGGAACCCCTGCACGCAAGCTCCTGCTGCTCGCCCAGCTCGGCACCATCCCGCAGCACGACGCGCCTGCGGCGCGTGCACTACACAGGTCGCTCGTTGCCGAGCTCCAGCGCGCGAACCCGGACGAAAGCGCCTATCCGCTCATGGCTCTGCTGGACGAAAGCGACGCCGCTGCGCCGCTCTCCGAGCGGGAAGTGGATGGCATCGAGGTCGCCGTGCGGAAGCCCCGCTTCGGGCCTTCCATGCGCTCGCTCTACCGCGAGTTCCGTACCGACAGCGTGCTCTCCGCCGACGAACGGGCACCGGACTGGGCGTTCGCCGCGGCGAGCCGAGCCTTCCCCGAAGCGCCGGGAACGCTCTATCTGCGCGCAAAAGCGAGCGAGCTCGCGGGAACCCCCGCTCTCTTGCCGCGTCTTGCGGCGGTCCTCGACAGGGTGGGTCGCCAGCTGATGGGCCAGGAGTCGATGCGTGCGAACCTGCTCGGGAGCCAGCTCCTCGTGGGAAGCGCGGAGCTGCGGGGCGATCACGCGGCCATGGAGCGCAGCCGCGCCGTGCGTCAAGACTGGCGCGCACTCTATGACGCGGGTAAGGAGCGCTTTGATTATCTCGAGGGCTGGCCGCTCCCGTCGCTTCTGCGCGAGCTCGTAGGGCGCTCTGCCGAGGACGAAGTCGCGCTCTTCCACGAGCTGGCCCTGCTCCCCTCCGTGGACGAGACCCTGCCCGCATCGCGCTGAGACTCCTGGCGGGCGCCTGGCTTGGAGCGCGCGGAACTTCGCGTGCGCGAAAGGCTCCTCGCTGGGCTGCAGCCCCCGCGTTTGTGCGAAGCGAAGGGAACACACGAGCGCCGGCTGGACACTCCGCGGCGTCACGCCGCTCTTCTGTTTGCGCGGGCTCGGACGTCCTTCGAGGTGCTTGAGGCAGGGCCTGCCGCCTCGACAAGATTTCTGAAACGTGTTCTAATATTGGGGTGACCACCC
This sequence comes from Myxococcota bacterium, assembly GCA_036758525.1. Taxonomy (GTDB): domain Bacteria; phylum Myxococcota_A; class UBA9160; order UBA9160; family UBA9160; genus UBA9160. The sequence goes on along the minus strand of DAIOWK010000262.1, from coordinate 3,244 downwards.
CTGTCCGCAGTCCCGCTGCGCCGCGCCCTCGCGGCGCGGGTCGGCGCCAGCTCGCAGCGGCCGACACCGCAGCTGCGGCACACCCCACACCGCCCGTGGCAGGGCTCGCGGCAAGCCAGGTGCGTCGAATGCGCCGGATCGTCGACGCTGCGGTGCGTCTGGCCGAGCAAGGCGGCTTCGACGGCGTGCGGCTGCGTGACGTGGCCGAGGCCTCGGACGTTGCCCTCGGCACGCTCTACAAGTACTTCCGCAGCAAAGAAGACATCCTCCTGTTCGCGCTTGCGGAGGAAATGGAACGCCTCGAAGCCGCGATCGCCGCGCGCCCGATCCAGGGCGGAACGCGCCTCGACCGTGTGGTTGCTTTTTTCGCCCGTGCCACGACCGGCCTTACGCGGCGCCCCCAGTTCGCACGGGCGGTCCTGCGCTCCATCTCGGCGGGCGACTCAGACATGGCCGTCAAGGTGGCAGGCTTCATGCTGCGGATGACCCGCCTCATCGTCGCCGCACAGCGCGGGGAGATGCCGAACCTCGCCGCCCCCGTCGATGCCCCGGTGGGTACGGAACGCGAGCAGCAGATTGCCTTCGTGCTGACCCACTTCTGGTTCTCGTCGCTCTCGGGCTGGGCGGGCGGGCTCCACAGTGGACGCACGGTGGCAGAGCAGCTCCGCATGGCGGCAGCGCTCCTGATCGAAGAGGAATAGGCCATGTCACGCTTTCCCTTCCCGCGGTATCCCAACGGCTGGTTCCAGGTGGCCTACGGCGATGAGATCGCGAAGGGCTCGGTGCAGCGCCTCCAGTATTTCGGTCAGGAGCTTGTGGCATTCCGCGGCGAGGACGGAGTCCTGCGCGTGCTCGACGCCTATTGTCCCCACCTTGGTGCGCACCTGGCGATTGGCGGCAAGGTCGTCGGGAATTCGATTCGCTGTCCTTTCCACGGCTGGCGCCTCGACGGAGAGGGCCAGTGCGTGGAGGTCCCCTACGCGAAGAAGATCCCCCCCAAGGCAAAGACCCGGTCGTGGCCGGTCGCGGAACGCAACGGCCTCGTCATGGTCTGGCACCACGCTGAGGACAAGGCCCCCGAGTGGGAGATTCCGGAGCTCGGCGAGTACGGCAGTCCGGACTGGACGGAATACAAGCGCCTGCGCTGGAAGATCCGAACCCACAACCAGGAGATGGCGGAGAACGCCGTCGACCGGGCGCACTTCCGCTACGTCCACGGCATGCTCGACGTTCCGGAGTCGAAGGCTGAGGTGGACGGTGCGATCTTACGCGTCGTGTCCAATGGGAAGATGGGGACGCCGCGAGGCGCGATCGACGGGCAGATCGCATCGATCTCCCACGGGTTTGGCTTCTCTCTCACACGCTTTACCGGAATCATCGAGACGCTCCTCGTGGCCTCCGTGGCTCCGATCGACGCAGACGACGTCGACGTACGGTTCTCGTTCACGGTGAAGAAAATGGAAAATGAAGATGTGACGCGACGGGTGGGCGGTGCGCTCATCGCGGACATCGAGAAGCAGATGGGCGAAGACAAGCCGATCTGGGAAAACAAGGTCTTCATGCCGCGGCCCATGTTGTGTGACGGGGACGGTCCGATCGCGCTCTTCCGGCGCTGGTGCCAACAGTTCTACACATGGCCCGCAGGCGCGTCCGGCGCCGCGGTGGCGTGAGCGCGCCATGGCTTCGGCGCCGCAAAGCCCCGTTCGGCTGACCGCACCGCACGTCCTCGAGTACCCCTACCGGCGCAGCGTGGGTCCTGTCCTCGGGCGGTTTTTCGCGGGTCTACGCGACGGTGAGATCTTGGCGGGCCGCAGCTCGGACGGACGGCTGCTCGTGCCTCCGCCCGAATACGACCCTGCGACGGGGGAGCCGCTCATCGAGTTCGCGCGCGTTGCGGATGCGGGCAGCGTCGTTTCCTGGACCTGGATCACCGCGCCAAAGCGCGCACATCCTTTCCAGCGGCCGTTTGCCTGGGCGTTGATCAAGCTCGACGGGGCTGACTCCGCCCTCCTGCACGCGATTGACGTCGAAAGCGCCTCACGCTTGCGGACGGGGCTCCGCGTGCGGGCGCGCTGGCGGCGCGAGCGTGTAGGCGACATCCACGACATTGAGTGCTTCGAGCCCATCTAGCGGAGAGCGCGATGAGCGAACTGGTCACGAGCATCAAGACCCCGATCCGGTTGGAGTACTCCTACACGGCGGGGCGGGCCTCGACCCGATTCCTGCGCGGGATGAGCGAGGGGCGCATCCTCGGTCAGCGCTGTCCTTCGTGTCGCAAGGTGTATGTCCCGCCCCGGGGGTCTTGCCCGCGCTGCGGAGTGGCCACACAGGAGGAGGTCGAGGTTTCGGGCAAGGGAACCGTGACCACGTTCTGCATCGTGCGGATTCCCTCGGAGAACCTCAGCGTGAAGCCACCCTACGCGGCCGCGCACATCAAGCTAGATGGGGCTGACATCCCGTTTTTCGCCCTGATCCAGGAATGTCCATTCGATCAAGTCCGCATGGGCATGCGGGTCGAAGCTGTCTGGGCGCCCCGGGAGGAGTGGACGACAAGCTTCGGAAACATCCGCTACTTCCGCCCCCTCGCCGAGCCCGATGCGCCCTTCGACTCGTTCAAGGAGCATCTGTAGATGCGCGAGGTCGCCATCGTGTCCTTCGCCCAGGCCAAGGCCAAGCGCCGCGAGCTGGACGCAAACGAGGTCGAGATTCTGATGCCGGTGGTGCAAGAAGCGGTGGCGCGCTCGGGGATCCCGAAGCGTGAGATCGGCTTCACGGTGTCGGGCAGCTGCGACTACGTGGCGGGTCAGCCCTTCGCCTTCGTGTCTGCCCTCGACGCTGTGGGAGCCTGGCCGCCCATCTCCGAGTCACACGTGGAAATGGACGGTGCGTTCGCACTCTACGAGGCCTGGGTGAAGCTTCAAACCGGAGAGATCGACTCGGCGCTCATCTACAGCTTCGGCAAGACCTCGATGGGAGATCCCGCGGCGGTCCTGAATCTACAGCTCGATCCCTACACCGTGTCTCCCCTCGGAATTGACGCGGTGAGCCTGGCCGCGCTCCAGGCACGCCTCCTGCTTGATTCCGGGCGTTACACCGAGAAGGACATGGCCGAGGTGGTGGCGCGCAGCCGACGCAGCGCCAAGAGCAATCCCAACGCGCAGCTGCGAGGCGACGTCGATCCCGCAGGATTGCTTGCCGAACCCTACTACGCATCGCCGCTTCGCAAGCACGACTGCTCTCCCGT
>DAIOWK010000261.1:0-5431 GCA_036758525.1 Myxococcota bacterium | reverse complement strand
GGTCGAGTCGATCGGGGATGCCATCCACCTCCAGCACGGTGCCGGTGCGCTTTGCAGCTTGAACCACGGCATCCATGTCGAGGTCCATGGGCTCGCGTCGCCCGAGTTGCCGCGCCGTAGGATGGAACAGCACGTCCACATGGGGATTCTCCATCGCCCGGATCACGCGGCGGGTTGCCACCGAGCGAGATTGGCCAAACAGCGAGTGCACGGCCGCGCCCACGACCTCAAGACGTTGGAGCGCCTCGTCCGGGAGATCGAGCGTACCATCCTTCCGGATGTTCACCTCGGCACCGGTCAGCACGCGAATGCCTTTGAGCTTCTTGTTCACGCGGCGAATCTCCTCGGCTTGCTCGAGGAGTTGTTTCTCGTCCGAGCCGTGGGACATGGCGAGATCGCGGGTGTGATCGGTAATTGCAATGTATTCAAGTCCGAGATCTTTCGCCGCGCTTGCCATCTCTTCGATCGAGGCTGCGCCGTCGGTCCAGTTGGTTTGGATCTGCAGGTCGCCCCGCAGCGAGCCGTAGGCGATGAGCTCCGGGAGACGACCGTCCTTCGCGGCGTCGATCTCGCCGTGATCCTCACGCAGCTCGGGTGGGACCCACTCAAGATCGAGCGCCTCGTACACCTCCTGCTCCGTTCGGCCAGCGATCGCCTTCTCGCCCTTGAAGACACCGTACTCATTCAGCTTTAGCCCGGCTTCTTGGGCCACCCGGCGAAGCGCCACATTGTGGTCCTTGCTGCCTGTAAAGTAGACGAGAGCCGCACCGAAGCTGTCCGGCAGAACGACCCGCAGGTCCGCATCCATGCCGTTTGTGAGGCGAACCATCGACTTTGACTCCCCGCGCGCGTGGACGGCGACCACCTCCGGCATTTCGACAAAAAGGCGCATCACCGGGTCCGGATCCGGGGAAACGACCAGGAAGTCGAGGTCGCCAATCGTTTCTTTGCGACGCCGCAGCGAGCCCGCGATTGCAACGCGCCGCACGCCGGCCAGCTTCGCCAGCCGGGCCTCGATTTCACGTGCGAGCGACCACACCTCGCCGATGGGATGGCGGCCACTCGCCTGCTTGCGGAGTTCAAGACCGCTCAAGATCTTCTGCTCGCTCTTGGCGCCGAAGTGTGGGACGTCGCGGATTCGCCCGTTGCGACTCGCCGCCTCGAGGTCCGCGAGGGAGCGGATGTCGAGTGCATCGTAGAGCGCCTTGGCGTGCTTCGGCCCGAGCCCCTCGATCGATGTCAGCCCCAGCGCGTCGATGGGAGTGGCCCGGCGCATACGCTCGAGGTCGGCGATCTCGCCGTGCTCCAGCAACTCTGCAATTCGCTCAGCGATTCCCTTCCCGACGGCGGGGACGTCCTCAAGCGCGGCGACGCCCCGCGTCGCAAAGAGTTCGGCGAGTGGACTTGCATGCGACTCGACGGCGTGTGCGGCCTTCTCGTATGCACGGGGCTTGAAGGCGATTCCCTCCATCTCGAGGAAGAGTGCCATCTCGCGGAGCCGTTCGGCGATCTCCGCGTTGCCGAGAGGGCGTCGCTTCATCGCAATCCCCTTATCCGTGCGCAGGGGCTGCCACGCCACCCGCCGCATCGAGCGCGCTGTTCTCCGCCAGACGCGATCAGGATCGCATCGGGGTTCGGGCCTCGCTTGGGAAGAATAGAGCCATCTCCCGGCAACTCACGGGTGCCAGGATCCTTCGACGCTCCTTCGAGCGTCGCTCCGCCCACGGCCAGGGATACGCGGTGCAAAGGCCCCCATGAGACCCGCCGCGGCCGAAGGCTTTGCCTCGCAGTCGCACAGCGCGCGCCGCAACGCGGGTCTTGGGGCTCCGCACTTCATGGGGCGGGGGCGCCCGGGGGCGCCGGCACGACAGTCGTCGCCTGCAGACCCTTCTCGCCGGCCTCGAGGTTCAAGGCCACTCGGTCTCCCTCCGCGAGACGCTCGAAGTGAAGTCCGCCCTGCACGGCGTTGCGATGGAAATAGACCTTCTCTCCCCCATCGGTCAGGATGAATCCGTAGCCGACTGCATGCAGCACCCGGTCGACAATCCCAAGAAAGGGTGGGCTTTGGGGCCGCTCGTCGTGATGGCTGCTGCGGATCTCCCGGAGCTTTCGGACCTCGCGCTCGAAGGCGTCGATCGCTTGGTCGAGCGCGAGACCCAGCTCATTCGCCGAGCGCGCCGCGACAATTTCCTTGCCACGCACTTGGCAGGTGACCCGGATCTCCTTTCCGCCATGCCGGTGGTGGCCACTTCCCCGACCCACGATGCGCAGGTCGATCAAGTCGGTGTGGCCCTGCGCAAGCGCCTCAAGTCGTGCTTCGATCGCGCGGCGCTCGTCCTCTGAAATCTCCTCCGCGTGGCTCCAATGGATTTCCATCTCCCGCCCCTTCCTGTTCCCTTCCTTGTGGTAGGTCGACGCGTCATCCAGGACTGGATGCAATGGGCGTACCTCCCGAAACCCCTCGGCGGCGTAGGCGGGGAGGGCGAGTGTGACCTTCCGCCGCAGCTGTGGGGCATGACGACCGAGCGACGAGGGAGAGCGATGCGCGTATTGGGCTTGCCGTCGGGGCTAGGGCGACCTTCCTTGGGGGGTCGTGCTCGGGAATCACCGGACCCCGACCCCGACGCGCCGCGACCGGCACCCATGCGATTCCCCGCGCGCTCCGGCACCTTTCGACTACGGACTTTCCGCCGAAAATCACCCTGCAACGCGGAGAGGGAGGCCCTCTACTCTCGCCGACAGAGGGATGGGAGAAGACCGATGAACGTGAGCCCCCACGCTGGGAAGCTGGCCGAACCCTGGATGCTCGTAAACGTGCCCCGACTGATGACCGCGTACTACACGGAAGCTCCCGATCCCGCGGTGGCTGCGCAGCGCGTCGCATTCGGCACCTCGGGCCACCGCGGCTCTGCCTTCGAACACGCCTTCAACGAGTCACACATCGTTGCGATCACCGAAGCCATCTGCCTCTATCGCCGCGAGCAGGGTATCGACGGGCCCCTCTTCCTCGGGATTGATACCCATGCCCTCTCGGAAGCGGCCTTCTGCAGCGCGCTCGAGGTGCTGGCGGCCCGGGGCGTGGAGGTCATGATCGACGCCCAGCGGGGCTACACGCCGACACCGGTCGTGTCTCATGCGATCCTTACGCACAATCGCGGTCGCAGCCGCGGAAGGGCCGACGGCATCGTCGTCACCCCCTCTCACAATCCGCCGCCCGATGGAGGGTTCAAGTACAATCCGCCCCACGGTGGTCCCGCCGAAAGCCAGGTGACAGCCTGGATCGAGGAAAGGGCCAACTCTCTCCTGGCGAGCGGCACTGACCACGTAAAACGCATCCCATTCGACCGGGCGCGGAACGCTTCGACAACGCACCGCCACGAGTACCTGGAGGCCTACGTCGGGGACCTCGGCAACGTCGTGAACCTCGACGTTCTGCGGGGCGCGGCGCTCCGCCTGGCGGTGGATCCCCTCGGAGGGGCAGGGGTGCAGTATTGGAGCAAGATCGCGGAACGCTACGGCGTATCGCTCACCGTGGTGAGCGACGTGGTCGATCCCACATTCCGCTTCATGACCGTCGATTGGGATGGGAAGATTCGAATGGACTGCTCCTCGCCTTACGCGATGCAGCGACTGATTGGACTCAAGGATCGGTTCGATGTGGCTTGGGCCTGCGACACCGATCACGATCGCCACGGCATCGTCAGCCGGAGCGGGGGTCTTCTCAATCCCAACCACTTCCTGGCCGTCGCGGTGTCCTATCTCTTTGCGCAGCGCAGCGGATGGTCGCGGGACGCCGGGATCGGCAAGACGGTCGTGACCACGAGCTTGATCGACCGCATTGCGGCACGCGCCGGTCGCCGCTTGATGGAGGTGCCTGTCGGCTTCAAGTGGTTCGTCGAGGGCCTCCTCTCGGGCGCCCTGGGCTTCGGCGGGGAGGAGAGCGCCGGCGCCTCCTTCCTGCGCCGGGATGGCACCGTTTGGACCACGGACAAGGACGGAATCGTGATGGGGCTCGTCGCTGCGGAGATGACCGCCGTGACCGGTCGGGATCCGGCGGAGCTCTATCGTGAGCTCACGGGGGAGCTCGGCGAACCCTGCTTCACGCGGATCGACGCACCGGCGACCCCGGAGCAAAAGAGACTCCTCTCCCGACTCTCACCGCAGAACATCAAGGCAACGCAGCTCGCGGGGGAAAAGATCCTCAGCATGATCACCGAGGCGCCGGGCAGCAAAGCCGCGATCGGTGGCCTCAAGGTCGTGACCGAGAGCGGCTGGTTTGCCGCGCGACCCTCCGGCACCGAGGACGTCTACAAGGTCTATGCCGAGAGCTTCCGGGGAGAGGACCATTTGCGTCAGATCCTCGAAGAAGCCCAGGCGTTGGTCCGCCGCGTTTTCGAAGAGGCTGGAGCAGTCTAAGGATCGCAGGCTGGGTCACGAGGCGGCCCCAGCACCCCCAGTCGCCGCCACGGGTCCTCGACCTCGACCCGTTCGCGCTGTTCTCGCCACGCCAGTCTCCGCCCAGCTTGTGTTGCCGGGTCTTCCACCCATTTCGAGAACATGGAGGCAACCACGAGGGCCAGCGCCGCATAGATCCAGAAGAACCCCGGTGTTCCACGGAGGAGGTACGTCAGCCCCAACAGGACGGTCGCGTGCGTCAGATACAGGCTGTAGGAAATCCGGCCGAGATACCGCGCGGCGGGGTTCATCAAGATCCTGCAGAGCGAGGTGGATGCGAGGGTGAGCCCCAGGATCCCGGTGGCTCCGAGACACACGAGGAGATCCTGATACTTCGTGCTTAGGTGGAGCGCCCAGGCCGGAAAGACCCAACTCCACCCGTACGTGTAGAGACCGGCGAATGCAGCAAAGGCAAGTGCTTTGCGAGAGGATCCCCAGCCACGGTACAGGGCGGCGATCCGATCCTGGTACCGGGCGAGCGCCGCGCCCGCCATGAAGAAACCGAGGACCTCAATCGACTCACACAGGCGTCCCCACGGATATTGCGTATGGAGAGCACAACCGAGAGCCATGAGCGGTACCGGCAGGAGCCAGAGCGCGCGTGGCCAACGCCGTAACCCGAGCACCACGAATGGGTACACAATCGAGATCCGCATCTCGTGGATCAAGGACCAGAACGCCGGGTTGAACTGATTGTCGTTGAAGACGCCGATGAGCGTCGCATGCTCCAACACATCTGCCAGGCGCACCGGCGTCTTCCACGAGGCATTGAACCATTCGTTCATGTCCGGCAATCCTCCGGTGGAGAGGAGGAGATTGCCCGCCACGGCCAGGAGGAGAGCACCCAGATAGGGCACGTAGATGCGGAAGAAACGCTTGATCAGAAATGGCGTGTATTGGAATCGGCGCTCTTCCCAGAGGGGCAGAGAGAGAACGAAACCGCTCAGGACAAAGAAGAGAATTACCGCCTCGCGGC
>DAIOWK010000260.1:0-5450 GCA_036758525.1 Myxococcota bacterium | reverse complement strand
CCACGGTGGGATTGACCTGAGCAAGGGCCACGCGCACGGCGGCGAGGATCGGACGTGGCTCGTAGAGCGTCAAGCCGAACGGGCGGCGGGCTCTCCTTGCAGGAACTCCAGCACATAGGGTCCGATCACGTCGAGCGGGCGCAGGCCCGGCGCGAGCTCTGTGGCGAGTGCGTAAAGCAAGGAGAAGGCGCGCGACCACATGACGAGGCCATCGGGCAGCTGGAAGCTCTGGATCCGCTTCATCTGCGTACGCATGCGACCGAAGTACTCGCCGAAGTCGAGGTTCGCAAGTTCTTTGGGGGTCAGATTGAAATACGCGGGATCGAAGGAGATTTTTGCAATTTCCTTCACCGCAGGGAGATCGCGCTCGCGCACGATCCCTGCTTCGAGGAGGGAGGCGGCATAGAGCTCGGGGTCGCGCTGCACGGACGCGATCACGTTCTTGCGGATCGCGGCACGCAGTTGGGCTGCCACGCGCTTATTCATGCCGAAATCGACGATCACGATGCGGCCTTTGGAATCGACCAGGAGATTTCCGGGATGTGGGTCGCAGTGAAAGAAGCCGTCGCGGAACATCATGTGAAGAAACGCCCGGGAGGTCCAGAGGACGAGATCCTGCAGGTCCCTGCCCTGCACGGCGAGTGCCGCGCGGTCGTTGATGCGCACACCCTCGAGGAACTCCATGGTGAGCACGCGGCGCGTCGTCGTGTCCCAACGGATCGCCGGAATGAGCACACGCGCTGCGACTTCCGGGTCGCGGGCCAGGTTCGATGCGACCTCCTCGGCCGCCTTCCCCTCGCGCACGTAGTCCATCTCGCCCAGCAGAGCTTCCCGGAGCTCTCGGTAGACCTGCATCAAGTCTGCGACGGTGAGGAAGTTAAAGAGCCAAAGACCGAGCTTCGTCATCGCGAGGTCGACGGCGACGGAGCGCTCGACGCCGGGATAGAGAACCTTTACCGCCACCTCCTGACCGTCGCGTGTGCGGGCCCGATGCACCTGCCCAAGGCTCGCGGAGGCGAGGGGAGTCGCTGAGAAACGCTCGAAGACCTCCTCTACGGGCGCACCGAGCTCCGCCTCGACTTGCGCCGCGATTTCCCCATAGGGGTGCGGGTCGACGCGGTCTTGCAGCTTCGCAAGCTCCTCGGTCACCTCGGGAGGCATGACATCGATGCGCAGACTCGCCACCTGACCGAGCTTGATCAAGCCACCCTTGAACCGGGTCGCGACTCCGACGAAACGCTGGGCGAAGCGATGCTGCATCTCCACGAGGTGCACGGGGTCCGCCCGCCAGATCCCGCGGTTGTGCAGCACGACGCGCAGGTAGACGAGCGCTGCACGGACGATGAGATCGAGGGACACAAGAGAGCGGTGAACGAGCGCGGCCAGCGAAGGGCCCTTCTGCGGGAGCATGGCAGGAAGATTAGCTCGGGAGCGGGGTCGCTCGCGTCTCCGCTCCGGCGGGATGCCTGGCGTTGAAGCCCATCTCTCGAGACGCGATTGCCCTCGACAGAGTCGCCCCGGGATGTCTAGTCTGCGTCATGGAGACTTGGACAACCGGCAGGCTGGGTGCACCGGTGGAGACCCGCAACCGACTTCTATCCCTTCGGGAGACCTCTTCAATGCGTAGCCCGGCCTCAACCTTACGCGCGCTTCTCTTTGCGACTGTTGGGATGGCTGCTCTTTTCCTGACCAGCGCACGGCCCACACGGGCGGATGATAAGCCCGCTGCGACGGGAGCTTTCTTCGGGACCTTCGAAGGGCACTACCTTGACAACTTCGGCGAGACGACTCGCTGGGGTACGGCCCTCTCCGTACCGACCGTCAACTTCGATGTGATGCCAAAATGGGGCGGAGGCGGCCGGGTAGGCCTTGGCTATCGCGCGGATGCGGGCTGGGACGTGGTGGCGCTCGGCGCGGCAGACTGGCTCTACAGCGGCCAGCAACAAGCGCTCGTACCCTCTTCGGTGCCCTTCATCAGCACACTCGCACCTGGCGGCGGGATCCTGGGCACCACCCCGGCGACTGCCGACGCGCAGCTTGCCTATACCTACGTCGATCTCGAGGGTGGGTACAATGTGAAGCTCGGGACGGTCTTTGGCGCCCGCCTTTTCGGCGGTGTGCGCTACGCGAACTTTGACCAGGCCATCCAGACAACCCAGACGACTTTATTTTCTTTCTCTCTGGCCCAGTTCGATGCCCGGCGCGAGGTGAGCTACTGGGGGGTCGGTCCGCGCGTGGGCGCAAGCGGCCGCCTGCGGATCTGCGAGTCCCCCTTCTACCTCGTGAGTTCGGTTTCGGGCTCGGCGCTCTTCGGCGACATGCGAGTAAGAGAAAGCGGGAGCCTTTCTGCCGGAGCGGCTCTCAACGCCTTCAGTCCGCAAAATACACAGTATACGGCTCGGACGGCCTACAACGGGGAAGGTGAAATGGGCGTCCTCTACGACATTTCACCGATTCTCCAAGGACTCGACGTCACCGTGGGGTACCGGGTCAGTGGCTGGTTTGGTGTGAACGACACGCGCCCGACGAACCTCGCGTTCTCGAGTGGTGAGAGCCACGCCAATGTCGTGACGCAGGGGACATTCCTTCGGCTGAACGTTCGCTACTAGGCCAGGGAGAAGCGCTTAGCGCCCAAGCTCTCCTCCCCAACCGGCGCTTCGAATGGCTATCCCTCCCGCACCAGGAAGACCAAATCCATGACGTTGGTCCGGGTGGGTCCCGTGCGAAACGTCCCGCCCTCCGCAGCAAAGAAGCCATAGGAATCGTTCTCGAGAAGCGCTTGCTCCGCGCTAAGGCCAAGGGCTCGCCCACGCGCGACGGTGCTTCCGTCCGCGAAGGCGCCTGCAGCGTCCGTCGGGCCATCGCTGCCGTCGGTCCCCGCCGCAAGGAGTGCGATTCCCGGGACATCCTGAAGTGCCAGCGCCGCCGCAAGCGCGAGCTCCTGGTTCCGTCCGCCCCGGCCAGGACCGCGTACGGTGACCGTGGTTTCTCCGCCGGCCAAGACGATGAGCGGAGGATCCGCGCGCAGGGCCCGCGTCAGCGCAACGAGCCTTTCTCCTGCGATTCGGGCTTCGCCCGCAAGCCTGCGACTGGCGATGATGGCCGGAAGGCCCCTTCGTTCCGCTTCGCGGCGGGCAGCCGCGAGGGCATCGCTATTCGCCGCGATCACACGCGCCACCACGCGACGCAGCGCCGGGTCCCCGGGCTTCGGGGTTTCGGGCCGCTTGCCTTGTGCGCCGGCCTCGAGGTACGAGAGAACCGTCTGCGGCACCCGTTTGCGCAAGCTGTGGCGGGCGAGGACCGTGAGGGCGTCGGCATAGGTCGTGGGGTCGGCGGTGCAGGGCCCGGAGCCGATCACCTCAAGCCGGTCCCCGATCACGTCGGAGACGACGAGCTCGACGATCGGGGCGCCGCGCGCCTCGCTCGCAAGGCGACCTCCGCTCACGGTCCCGAGGTGCTTGCGAACACAGTTCAGCTCCTGGATGTCCGCGCCTTGCGCCAGGAGAGCCGCGGTCGTGCGCGCGAGATCCTCTTGGCAAAGCCCCAAAGGCGGCGCCGTGAGGAGCGCCGAAGCGCCGCCTGAGAGGAGCACGAGGAGTGCCTCTTCCGGCCCGACGCTGCGCGCGAGAGCGAGCGCTTCGCCAGCCGCGCGCTCACAGCGCTGGTCCGGAACGGGATGGGCAGCTTCGATCGTGGTGAAGCGGCGCAGCGGGAGTGCGTGACCGTCCTTTGTCACTGCAAGCCCGCGCACGATCCGGTCGCCCAAGCGCTCTTCGAGCGCTGCCGCCATCGTGCAGGCGGCCTTCCCGGCTGCGAAAACCACGAAGCGGCACTCCGGGGCGAAGAGAACGCCCGCGATGGCAAGAGCCCCGCGATCGCCCGGTGCGCGCTCGATCGTGCGCATGACCGCTGCAGCGGGGTCGACGGCCGAGAGCGCTGCGGCAAAGAGCGCCTCGAGGATCGACCGAGGAGGCAGAGCGGGCGTCAATGCCCTCGCACCAGCTTCGCAGACGCGCTCACTGACCCTGGGTGCTTGCAGCGCTCGGATGCTTCGCCGCCGGCCGTTTTTTCGGCGCCGCCTTGCAGGCTTCGCGCGCTCGGTCGATCTCGATCGTCTGCGCGGCGACCTGGCCCTCGAGGTCTTGCACGAGACCTTCGTAGGTGGCCTTCAGCTTCTCGTTCTCAGCGCTGCACTGGTCAAGGCCGGCTGCGCGCGACTCGAGATCGGTCGACTTGCGGGTCAGCTGATCGACCTTCTTCTTCAGCGCGTCGCGCTCGCCGCGAATGTCTTCGAGCTGGTCCAAGAGCTTGTTGCGCTCGGCGTCAAGGTTGGCCTGGCCTGCGGCGAGGCGATCTCGCTCCTGACGCAGGAGGTCGCGCTCCTGACTCACGCTGTCGTACTCGGTTTGGGAGACACAGCCGAGGGGCGCACCGAGCAGGAAAACTGCGACGACAACGCGCAAGGTGGCGCACGGCGCGCTAGCCAGACCTCGCGAGCGTGTGCGTGAGCGCCTCATCGATCGTCCCCACGTACTCAAGCTCGAGCCCTTTTAGCAGGTCCGTGGGGATCTCGGCCACGTCAGAGCGATTCTGCTCAGGGAGGATGACGCGCCGGATGCCTGCTCGCTTGGCCGCGAGCACCTTCTCCTTGATGCCGCCGACGGGCAATACCTTCCCGCGCAGCGTGATCTCGCCCGTCATCGCGATGTCTGGATGCGCAGGACGTCCGGTGACGAGCGACGCCAGCGACGTCACCATGGCGACGCCGGCGGACGGCCCATCCTTCGGCACAGCACCAGCCGGTACGTGAAGGTGGAGGTCCGATTGCTGGAACAGATCCTCGGACACACCGAGCTCCTTGGCGTGCGTACGCAGCCACGAGCGGGCCGCTTCCGCCGACTCCCGCATCACGTCTCCGAGGGAGCCCGTGAGCTTGAGACCGCCCTTGCCGCGCATGCGCGTCGATTCGATGAAGAGGATATCCCCGCCCGCGGGCGTCCAGGCGAGTCCCACCGCGACCCCCGGCCGGCCGGCCCGTTCCGCGAGTTCCGGCTCGAAGCGAATCGGGCCCAAAAGCTCCTGGACCTCCGAGCCGCGCACGGTCACGGGCCCCTTTAGGCCCTCCTCGGCGACCCGCCGTGCCGTTTTCCGTGCGACCCGTCCAATCTCGCGCTCCAGGTTCCGGACCCCCGCCTCGCGGGTATAACTCCGGATGATGGTTCTTAGGGCATCTTCGTCGAGCGTAAAGCCGACGTTTTCCACGCCGTTCGCCACGCGCTGCCGAGGCAAAAGGTAGCGCTTCGCGATCTCGAGCTTGTCCTCCTCTGTGTAACCAGGGAGCTCGATCACCTCCATCCGGTCGCGCAGTGCAGGCGGTACGGGGTCCATCAAATTGGCCGTCGCGATGAACAAGACCTGCGAGAGATCGAAGGGCACTTCGATGTAGTGGT
>DAIOWK010000259.1:0-5457 GCA_036758525.1 Myxococcota bacterium | reverse complement strand
TTACGGTGTCTCCATGGCCGACGAAAAGCGGGGCTGGGCCGTCGGCCAGGGGGGGATCATCCTGCGCACGCAGGATGGGGGCGACACGTGGCAGACGCAGCCCAACCTGAAGGAAACCGAAGGATCGCAGCTCTTTAGCGTCGAGGCCCTCGACGCGAATACCGCGTGGGCGGTGGGAGAGTGGGGCTCCCGCATCTTCACCGATGACGGCGGCAAGACTTGGCAGGACTTCTCCCTCCTCATCACCGAGACCCATCCGCAGTTCGTGTGGCTGCCGCCGGTCGACCAAGACCGCGTCCGCCGCGGAGAAAAGGTCTACGAGGATGTGAGCCTGAATGATGTGAACTGCCTCCCCCCGAAGAACCAGCACTGCTGGATCGCAGGCGAGTTCGGGTACACATTCTATTCCGATACGGGTGGCCTCAAATGGGAGCGTGGTGCGATCGTGGGCGACATCCAGCCGGAGCCCATCGTGCAGGACTACAACGTGACCCACCTAAAGCCTGAGGACATCGAAAAGCTCAAGGTCTTCGCCAAGCGGATCGAGCCTGAGACGCATCTCAACGTCGAGATCGAGCCCAGGGCGAACGAAAAGGAAATCACGAACTTCATCAAGGGAACCGATCCCACGCCTCTCTTTGAGATTCTCGACGCTCGCCTTTCCGCAGTGCGCAGTGTGATCGAGGATGCCGGGATCCTCTCGGACCGCATCCGGGTGCGAGGTACGCCGCCCTGGGACTACGAGGACTTCCAGAAGGATGACCCTGGATTCCTGAAGCGTTACCTCGACGGGCGCAAGGCCCCGCAGCCAGGGGTCGACGTCCGGGTTGCGCAGAACCCCTATCTCTTCACGGTACGCTTCGAGGACGAACAGCACGGTGTGATCTCCGCCTTGGGCGGCCTCATCCTCTCCTCGAACGATGGCGGAAGGACGTGGTCCTATCAGAAGACCGCCCGGCGACAGGCCCTCTTCTCGGTCGGGGTGAACGGTTCGCGCGCCGTCGCCGTTGGCGAGAAGGGATTTATTCAGGTCTCGAACGATTTCGGTGCGAGCTGGGAGACGCCGAAGGAGGGTTTTCCGTCGATCTTCACCTTCATGCGAGACGTCGACTTCTCCCCGAGCGGCAACTTGGGCGTGATCGTTGGGCAGACCGGTCTCATCCTAACGAGTGAGGACAAGGGTGTGACTTGGTCCCAGGTCCTGCCGCCGCCCAACAAGGCGGTCGCCGAGTCGATGTAGCCGGCGCACGGGCACCCCGGACTAGTGGCGCTTTTCCTCGGCCTCGCGCAGCTCGACGCGGCGGATCTTTCCGCTCACCGTCTTGGGCAGCGCGTCCACAAACTCGATGGCTCGCGGATATTTGTACGGTGCCGTCACCGCCTTCACGTGGTCCTGAAGACCCCGCACGAGCTCAGGGCTCCTCGCCACCCCGGGGCGAAGCACCACGAAGGCCTTCACGATCGCGCCGCGTACCGGATCGGGTGCCGCCACCGCGGCCGCCTCCAAGACGTCCGGGTGCTCCACCAAAGCGCTCTCCACCTCGAAGGGGCCAATCCGATAGCCAGCGGAGATGATCACGTCGTCCGCACGTCCGACGAACCAGAAAAAGCCGTCGGCGTCGCGATAGGCGCGATCGCCTGTCACGTACCACTCCCCACGCCGGCAGGCCGCACTGGCCCGCTCGTCCTTCCAGTAGCCGCGAAATAGGCTCGGCGGATCGTCCGCGATCGCGACATCTCCCACTTCACCGGGTGGAAGCGGAAGCCCCTCTTCTCCAATCACGTCGACGTGGTGGCCGGGCATCGGCAGGCCCATCGATCCTGGCCTGACCGGCATTCCTGGGAAGTTTCCGACGAGCAAGATCGTCTCGGTCTGCCCGAAGCCATCGCGGATCGTGGTTCCCGTGGCTTCGTGCCAGGCTCGGATGACCTCGGGGTTTAAGGGTTCGCCAGCCGACACTACCTCGCGTAATTGTTCGAAGCGGAAGGCGCGAAGGTCCTCTTTCACGAGCAAACGAAACTCGGTGGGCGGAGCGCAGAACACCTGCGCCCCGATGCCCTCGAGCAGACGAAGCTCGGTGCGCGGCTCAAAGCGCCCGTGGTAGAGAAAAACCTCCGCCCCGACGCTCCAAGGCCCGAAGAGCACGCTGTAGGCGGCTTTCGCCCAGCCCGTGTCGCTCGTGGTCCAGAGGCGATCGCTGCCGCGCAGGCCAAGCCAATGAAGTGCCGTATAGCGCTGGGCATAGGTGTAGGCGTGGGCGTGAAGGACGGCCTTCGGCGGACCCGTCGTGCCCGACGTGTAGTAGACGAGGGCGGGATCGGAGGCGCGGGTCTGCGCTCCCGGGGGGTCGGTCCCGGGCTGCGCGGCGAGGGCGGCGCCGAGATCTTCCCAGCCGGGGGGTGTGCCGCGCGCCCCGTCGGCCAATGCCAACCAGTGGCGGATGCTCGTGAGCTGGCTCCGCACCGCATCCACCGCGCCCGCCTGCTCGGCGGTGGTGACGATTGCGACCGCCCCGCTGTGTCCGACCCGGTAGGCGATGTCCTTCGGTCGCAGGGTGGTGGAGCTCGGGATCACAAGCGCTCCGGCCTTGAGCGCACCCACAACCACGAGCTGCCACTCTGGGACGCGGGGGAGCATCACGAGCACCGGCTCGCCGGCGCGAACCC
Organism: Myxococcota bacterium; assembly: GCA_036758525.1. Lineage (GTDB taxonomy): Bacteria > Myxococcota_A > UBA9160 > UBA9160 > UBA9160 > UBA9160. The sequence goes on along the minus strand of DAIOWK010000259.1, from coordinate 2,790 downwards.
CGAGGCTCGCGAGGAGGTGCGCCGCGCGATTCGACCCCGCGCGCACGTCGCCAAAGCCGAGTCGCTCCTCCCTCCCTTCGGCGTCACGCCAGAAGAGGGCAGGGCGCGCCGGGTCCACCGCAAACCGGTCGACCACGTCTCGGCCGAAGTTGAACAGGTCGGGTACGGACCAGCGGAAGGCATCCCGCTCCCGACGCCAACGGTCCAGGGCCTCCGAGAACTCCGTCATTGCTGGCTCTCCACGGCTATCCTAGCGGCACGGAGGGGTGCCTCCTCAAGTCGGAACGGTGGGGTGCCGATACCGATCCCGGGTTTGCCTGCCTCTTCGGCAGACCCACAGGCCACGCTGCGGCGAAGGGAGCGATGACCGACCAGCCGACCAAGCCCGCGCGCGTCGTCGTCGTCGACGACAGTCGCCTCGAGCGGGAGCTCGTGCAGGACGCGCTGTCCTCGTTTACCTCCGTCGAGGCCTGCGCCTCCGCCGAAGAGGCGCTCGAGGCACTGCGCCGCGAGCCCGCAGACCTTGTGCTTTCCGACCTCAACATGCCTGGACTCTCGGGCATCGAGCTCCTGACGCGCGTGCGACGCGAGTACCCAGGCCTCGATTTTGTGTTGTTGACCGGCAGTGCCACGGTGGAGAGCGCGATCGAAGCCCTCCGCATGGGTGCGAACGACTTCCTGCGCAAGCCAGTCCAGAAAGAGGAGCTCGCGCTCGTGGTGGAGCGCACGCTGGCCAAGCGGCGCCTCCTCGCCGAAAACGCGCGGATGCGCGACGAGCTCGCCACGGTCGAGGCCTGCCGCGCGCTTACCCCTTGCCTTGAGGCCGGCGAGGTTTACGCCGTAGGCCTCGACCTCTTGCTGCGAACTCTTTCGCGCTGGCGCGGCTTCGCGCTTTTCCACCGCGCCTCGATGTCGGTGTCCGATGCCGCCGCCTTCCGTGGCTTCTCAGAAACCGAAGCGAGCCGGATGCGCCAGACCCTGGTCCACGAGAAGCCGGTGAATCTCGAAGGCGTGGATCAGATCGAGATCCTAACCCGCGGCCCCGCGCACGATGCCCTCGGCGAGGCGGGGATCGGCACGCAGCGTGTTCTTGCGGTTCCGATTCGCGGCCGCGAGATCGAGGCGGGCGTTCTGTGGGTCTTGGAAGATGATCGCCCCTTCGACGAGAGCGAGATCTCGCGGGCGCGCATCGTGGCCGGCCACGCCGAGCTCGCGCTGCACAATGCGGAGAGATACAACCGCGCGAAGGAGCGCGCGTTCATCGACGACGTGACCGAGGTCTACAACGCACGCTACTTGCTGGCGGCGATGGACCACGAAATCCGCCGTGCCGAGCGCTACCACAGCGAGCTCTCGGTCCTGTTTCTCGACCTCGACCGTTTTAAGCTCGTGAACGACCGCCACGGCCACTTGATCGGCTCGCGTGCGCTGCGCCAGCTCTCCCAGGTCCTTGCCCAGTGCGTCCGCCAGGTCGACACGCTGGCACGTTACGGCGGCGATGAGTTCACGATCGTGCTTGTGGATACAGGGTTCGAGACCGCACTGCGCATCGCAGAGCGCATCCGGCGAACAGTGGAGGAGACCTTGTTCGACGGCGGGCGGGGCGGTTCTCTGAGGCTCACCGTGAGCCTCGGAGTCTCGACCTACCCCGAGCACGGCACGACCCGCGAGCAGCTGCTTGATCTAGCTGACAAGGCCATGTACCGCGCGAAATCCCTCGGCCGAAACCGCGTGTGCAGCGCTTCGGAGCTCTCTTCCTAAGGCGCAAGGAGTTCTTCGACGCCTCGCGCCGTTTGACACCTCGGCGCGGCGTCTGCTAAGCACGTGCTCGGTTTTGTTGAGGTTTTTCCTTGTCCGAAGGACCTGAGAGTGCACCTGGGCCGGAGCGAGCGCCGGGCCTCGAGGGCATGGGCTCGCTCCGGCGTACCCATCCCTGCGGCGGCGTCGGTCCAGCGCTTGTGGGGAGCGAGGTCGTGGTCGCGGGCTGGGTGCACCGCCGGCGTGACCACGGCGGCGTAATCTTCGTTGACCTTCGCGACCGCGAAGGCCTGGTCCAAGTCGTCTTCAAGCCCGAGATTGCCCGCGCCGCGCACGAACGGGTCGGTCACGTGCGTTCGGAGTGGGTGGTGCTGGTGCGCGGCGTGGTCGAGCACCGCTCCCCCGAAACCGTGAACCCGAAGCTCGCGAGCGGCGCGATCGAAATCACCGCGCACGAGCTCCGTATCTTGAACTCGGCGACGCCCCCGCCTTTTGCGATCGAGGAGGATTCCGGAGCGGAAGAGATGGTGCGGCTGCGCCACCGCATCCACGACCTGCGCCGCCCGCCCCTCCAGCGCGCGCTCCGCGTGCGGCATCTCGTCTGTCAGTCGGCACGTCGCACCCTCACGGATCTCGGGTTCTTCGAGATCGAAACACCAATTCTCGCGAAGAGTACGCCCGAAGGCGCCCGAGACTTTCTCGTGCCGAGTCGCCTCCAGCCGGGCTCCTTCTACGCGCTTCCCCAGTCCCCGCAGATCCTAAAGCAGCTGCTCATGATCTCGGGCTTCGATCGCTACTTCCAAATCGCACGCTGTTTCCGCGACGAGGATCTGCGTGCCGATCGACAACTTGAGTTCACGCAGATCGATCTCGAGATGTCCTTCGTGGCGGTGGAGGACGTACTTCCCGTGCTCGAAGAGCTGGTCGTGCGGGCCTGGCGCGAAGCCGGCGGCATCGAGCTTCCGCACCCCTTCCCACGCATGTCCTACGAGGAAGCGATGCGACGCTACGGCGTCGACAAGCCGGACACGC
>DAIOWK010000258.1:0-5478 GCA_036758525.1 Myxococcota bacterium | reverse complement strand
CTCATGAGACCCGCCGAGGCGCTCGTCTACCACGGTCTCGAAGTGTTTGCGGTGCGGACCGCCCGACGAGGCGAGGAGGAGGGTCGCGCCACCGTGGCGATCCCCGCACCCGGCAGCGAGATCAGTGGGCTGCGGGACTTCCGGGCCGGCGACCCCCTACGACGCATTCATTGGCGCGCGTCGCTGCGCCGCGGGAGCCTGGTCGTCCGCGAGAGCGAAGGCGAGCATCGGACGGAGCAGGAGGTTCGCCTGCGCACCCAAGGTTGTGAGCCCGGAGATGCGTTCGAGTCCGCCGTTCGCCGTGCCGCATCGGAGGCCGTGGCTCTCCTCGATGCCGGCGCCTGCGTCGGGCTCTGTACCGATTCGCGCCGATTCGCGGCTGCGGACGGCCCGGTGCAGCGCACACGTCTCTTGTCCTTCTTGGCGCAAGTTGCGCCAGAGACGACCCCGTGACGCGCCTTTCCTTTCGCTTTGCCGTCGACTCTCCGCGCCCGATCGCCGCGCTCCTGCTCGTCGGCATTGCAAGCCTGACTCTCACGATGACGGGCCAGCTCTTCCTCTGGTGCGTGATCGTCCAATCCGTGATGCTTGTCGCGGCCGTCTTGCTCCGTGAACGGCCCATGGCCTGGCAGCGGAGTTCGCTCGTTCTCAATCTCGCGATGGCCGCGATTTCACTCGTCACCGCCTGGATCGCCTTTGACACGGCCACCTCGCTCATCGCCCTGGCGCACTTCGCCACCCTTGCGCAGGGACTCCAGCTGCTTGACGCCCGCCCGCGCCGATCTGAATTCTTGCTTGTCGCGCTCGCGCTATTTCAGGTGATCCTTGCATCGAACCTCACGGACAGTGTTCTTTTTCCGCCTCTGCTCATGGCTTTCCTCCCGACGGCTGTCTGGACGCTGCTCGTGCATACGCTCCGGACCGAGGCGCACGAAGCCGGCGACCCCGCCTCCGCAAGCCGGGTGCTCACCCCCGGGCTCCTGAGCGTGACGCTCGCGGCGTCGGCCCTGTCGGTCGTGCTCGGGCTCGCGCTCTTCCTGGTTCTGCCCCGCATGAGTTCTGGCCTGGTACGCGGGCGCCTGCTCGGAGGCCCGATTGCGACCGCTGGGTTCTCGGATCGGATGGAGCTCGGCGATTTTGGAAAAATCCACGGAGACCTGACCGTCGTAATGCGAATCGAGACGGCTCGCGGTGCGGCTTTGCCGGCGGAGGCGCGCTATTGGCGCGGGCTTGCCTTTGACACCTTTGACGGCCGCAGCTGGTCGATCTCACACCCACGCAGATCGGTCGTTTCAATCGACCCGGAACTCGGCGTCGACCTAGCGGCAGACGCCGAACGCTCGAACCTGACCCAGCGCATCTTGCGCGAGCCCGTCGCGGCAGGCGTGCTCTTTGGCATGGGCCAGATGCTCCGCATCGAAGGCAGCATGGGGCGACTCGAGCGCGATGAGAACGGCGGGCTGTATGGCCCGACCCGCGCCGACGAGCGCGTTCGCTACGTGGTGGAGAGCCGCTGGCACGGGAGGGATGAACGCGCCCTGCGCGCGGACCACACCGCGGTGCCCGGCAACGACGCCCGCTGGCTCGCGCTCCCTCCCTTCGCGCCCGAGGTCGCAACGCTGGCCCTAGAAGCTGCCGGAACGGGCGACACCGATGCGGAACGGGTGCTCGCGATCGAGGGCTGGCTGCGCTCGCGCGGCCATTACAGCGATTCGCCCCCCCCGTTCGACCCCTCCGATCCGCGCTCACCGATCGAGCGGTTTCTCCTGGGAGAGCTCAGCGGACATTGCGAATACTTCGCGAGCGCGATGGTCGTGCTCACTCGCGCCATTGGCATACCCGCCCGTGTGGTGAATGGCTTCGCTGGCGGCCGCGACAACCGATTCGGTGCCTTCGTCGAGGTGACGCACTCCGACGCACACGCCTGGGTGGAGGTGCACTACGCCCGGGCGGGCTGGGTGCCCTACGACCCGACGCCGCCCGATCTGCGCCTCCGCGCGAGTGCGCTTCCCTCGATCGGCCAGCGCCTCTACGAGCTGCAAAGCGCGATTGAGCTCTGGTGGTTTCGCAACGTGGTGGAGTTCGATCGCGTCGATCAGCTTCGCGCGTTTCAGGCGGTGTGGCGTGCATGGCATCTTCTTCGCTCGAGCGGGCACGCCGAAGGCCAGCCCGAAAGGCCCCTTCCCCAGCCGCACATCACCCCCACGCCCTGGAAGGTCGCGGCGCTCCTCTTCCTCACCGCTTGCGCGTCGGGGGCAGCCACGCTGGGTTGGTGGCGGCGCCGGGGCCGGAGTCGCAATACCCGGGATGTCTCCGCGGCCTATCTCGCCGCGCTCCGGCTCCTCGCCCGCCGCGGTCTCGTGCGCAGCCCGGCAGACACCGCGAGAAGCTTCGCCAGCCTCGCGGCAACAGTCCTCTCCCCGGCCGGAGCCGCGGCTTTCGCCGCCCTGACGGAGCGCTATCTCGCGGAGCGCTTCGGCGGACGGGTGGCGGAGGGGGTTGGCGGCCAAGCGGGCGCCAACCTGCAGGCGCTGCGTGATAGCCTTAAGGCGTGAGCGCGCAGCCTCGACCGCTCGCGGAATCTCCGAATCCCTCCCCGCGCGCCGACTCGCGGCGCATCGCTCTCGATGCCATGGGCGGCGATTTCGCGCCCGAGGTCGTGACCGAGGCGGCCGCTCGGCTCTCCCGCACGACGGAAATTCAGCTGCTTTTGGTGGGAGATGACCGACAGATGCGTCCGCTGCTTCGACAGCACGGGGCGGACTTCGCGCGGATCGACCTGCAACACGCTCCCGATGCCGTGCCCATGCACGAGTCGCCTCGAGCAGCGCTCGCGCGCCGGGAGTCCTCCATCGCCCTCGCCGTCCGCGCCGTCGCGAGTGGTGAGGCCGAGGCTCTTGTCTCGGCGGGCAACACAGGAGCGTTACTGCTCCATGCCGCCACCACGATCCCGCGCCTTGCGCGCGTGCGTCGACCCGCGCTCGCCGCCGTCTACCCTACGCTTCCGCGTCCCCACAACCCGGACCCTTTTGCCCTGCTTCTCGACGTCGGGGCGAACACCACCTGCATCCCAGCAGACCTCGTGCAGTTCGCGGCCATGGGAACGGCCTACGCCACCCGCATCTCCAAGGTCAAGGAGCCGAGCGTGGGTCTGCTCAACATCGGAGAGGAAGCGAACAAGGGCGATGCTCTCCTGCGCGAGGCTCACGCTCTCTTGCGTTCGGCGCCTGGAATTCATTTCGTGGGTAACGTCGAGGGCAAAGACGTGCCGCTCGGAGCTGTAGACGTGATTGTATGTCCGGGAATCCTGGGGAACGTCGTCCTCAAGTTGCTCGAGAGCATGGGGGATGTGGTGCTTGCGCTTGGCCACGAGACGTTTCAGCGACGCTGGCGCTGGCGCGTGGGTCGGCATCTCATTGGTGACGGCATCGAATCGCTGACTCGGTTCTTCGACTCATCGGGCTACGGAGGTGCACCGATCCTTGGCTTTGAGCGAATCGTGATCAAAGCCCATGGCCGCTCCAACGCACGCGCCCTTGAAAACGCAGTCAAGGTCGCGGCCAAGGCCGTGCGGGATGACGTTTGTGGAGCGATCGCGGCAGGCATGCGAGAGATCGTGACGGATCCGAGCGCTTCGTGACCCGCCCCTTTGTGTTCCTCGACCGGGACGGCACGCTCGTTCGCGATCGCGGCTACACGTACAAGCTCGCCGATTACGAACTCCTGCCCGGCGTGCGAGAGGGCCTTTTGCGGATGCAGCAGGGGGGATTCTCCCTTGCGGTGGTGACGAATCAGAGCGGGATTGGCCGCGGCTATTACGCGGAGGCGGACCTGCAAGCCTTCCAGGCGCACCTGTTTGCAGAACTCGAGCGTAGTGGAATTCGATTCGAGCACACTTTCTTTTGTCCCCACCTGCCCGACGCGGGATGTGCATGCCGCAAGCCCGCCCCAGGGCTGCTGTGGCGCGCCCGTGAGGAACTCGGGGCGGACCTCGGGGCGAGTTGGGTGGTGGGTGACCGCGCTTCCGATCTCGAACTCGCGCGGCGCGCGGGCTGTCGCGGAGCCGTCCTCGTCGGTGTCGATGCGACCCCCGAGCTCGGGGACGGGCGCGCAGTACAAAACCTGGAGGAAGCGGCGGAGTTCATCGTTTCGCAGGACGCCGAGGCAGACCGTGGAGGGCCCGCCTAGGGTAGCTCGCTCACGTCAACCACCTGCCAGCTCCCGCCCACGAGTTTGCAAGCCTCGGCCCCCGCCGCCTTCGCATCCGAACACTGCACCGTGACGGAACGCGAACGGGTGCTCCCGGTCGCCTGCAGCCGAACCTGGAAGCGCCGCCGCACGACATCGCGCTTGGGGCTCTTGGGCGGCGTCGTGACCGGGGGCGAGGAGCGGCCCAGGGAAGGAGCAGCCTCGTCGTCCCCCACAATCAGCTGGGCGAAACCTGGGGGCGGATCGATCACGCGCAAACCGAGCCCGCCCCCGGCCGCCGACAGGAGCTGCTGCGGCACGCGCCGTCCGCGGGCCACCCGTGCCCGGAGGTTGAGTTCAGGGGTGGTCCGGGTCGCTGCCAGGTGGACTTCCACCTCCTGGCCGACAGACGAGGAGACCGCCGTCTGGACGAAGATGCCCGTGGCCGAGACATCAAGCACGATGCCCGACTGCCGCTTGCCGTCGATCACCAGGTCACAGGTGATCCGTCGCTTGATGCGCTTGGCTCGCTTGTGCTCCACCCGGCCTCCCCTGCATACGTCCCCGCGTCCTGAATCGACCCGAGGCCGGTCACACTTGAGCGGCGCGACGTCGCCCTGCGTTACCACGCCCCGTAGAGCTTGTGGGTCTGGGGAATCACGCGCACGTTCGGAAGGACGCGAGCGACACGCGCCTGCAAACTGAGCATGCGCCCTGCCGTGGGGCGTTCGCGGACATGCAGTGCCGGAGTCACGGGCTGGAGTACGAGTGGGACCGCAAGCGACACCGAGGCGATCCGCCGACATGCTTCGTCGATCTCATCGTCTCGTGATGAAGGAGTGATCACGATTTTCACCACGACTTCAGGTGCGGTCACCGCAACGCGCAGGAACCGCTCGTGCATCTCGTGGAAGTCAGCGCTGGGGCCTGTCTTTGGGTCCGACTCGCGGCGCACATCGCTCGAAAGCTTCCAATCCATCGAGACGACGTCGATCGTTTCGACGACCTTGGCCAGGGCATCCGCAGCAAGCCCATGGGTTTCGAGCAGGATTCGAAGGCCGCGAGTCCGCAGACCTCGCGCGAGGAACCCTACGGCGTGTGGCTGCAGAAGGGGCTCCCCACCCGTAAGACTCGCAAAGCGGTGCGATCGCGCGTCAAGTGCGTCGGCCGCTTCGAGGACTTCCTCGAGGGGTACTGGGTTCGGCCGACTCCGAAAGCGGGCGGTCCCCCGCGCGAGCTCGATGCGAAACTCGCGTGCCGGGCGCCAGGTGTGGGCGGAGTCGCACCAGT
>DAIOWK010000257.1:0-5478 GCA_036758525.1 Myxococcota bacterium | reverse complement strand
AGCTAGATGATCTCGAAGTAGCGCGCGAGCTCCCAGTCCGACACGTGCTTGCGGAACTCGCGCTCCTCCCATTCGCGAGTCGCAGCGAAGTGCTCCACAAATGCGTTCCCGAAAAGTTCGCGCGCCGCGGCGGAGCTGCGCAGGCGTCCCGCCGCATCCCAAAGGGTTCGGGGCAGGACACTCTCTCCGGAGGCTTCCTTGGCGTAGGCGTTCCCGACAACCGGCGGACCAAGCTCGAGGCCGTGCTCGATGCCCCAGAGGCCCGATCCCAGCGCGGCGGCAAGCGCTAAGTATGGGTTTCCGTCAGCCGCAGCGATTCGGTACTCGACACGCTGGGACTTTGGCGATCCCGGGATCACGCGAAGCGCGCAGGTGCGATTTTCGATTCCCCAGGAAGCGATCGTGGGTGCCCAGTAGCCGGGGATGAGACGTCGATAGGAGTTGACGGTGGGTGCCACGAGGGCGAGGAACTCGGGCAGGAGCTGCTGTTGGCCCGCCACAAAGGAGCGCATCGCCTTGCTCATGCCATGAGGGGCGTCAGGATCGTAGAAGATACGGGCGCCGTCCAAACCTTTCAGCGACAAGTGGATGTGTCCGCTCTGGCCGGGCCACTCCCGAGACCATTTGGCCATGAAAGTCGCCATCCAGCCGCGCCGCTGCGCCAGCACCTTGCTCATCGTCTTGAAGAGGGCCGCCTTGTCGGCGGCCAGGAGACAGTGGTCGTGAGCGATGGCGGCCTCGATCACCCCAGGACCCGTCTCCGTGTGCAGGCCCTCGAGGCTCATGTCCATGGCCTCGCAAAGCGCCAAGAGCTCGTGGTGGAACTCGGCGAGCACGGAGCTTCGCAGCATCGAGTAACCGAAAGAGCCGGGCGTCACGGGTTTCAGATCGCGGTAACCCTTGGCTCGCACGGAATGAGGCGTCTCGTCGAACAAGAAAAACTCATATTCGAGGGCAGCCACCGGGTCGAATCCCAGCGTGCGCGCACGCTCCACCAAGCGTCGCAAGATTCCGCGCGGGCACACGGCGTCCGCAGGAGGCGCGAACTCCGCGAGGAAGAGAAGCATCGGCGACTCGAAAGGCAAATCGCGGCAGCTGCTGGGCACGATCCGCACCGGAGCATCTGGATAGGCCGTGTGCCAGCCGGTGTAGGCGACGTTGTCGTAGAGCTGGTCCTGGCTGTCCCAGCCGAGCACGACGTCGCAAAATCCGAAGCCACCCTCCAAGGCCGAGACGAACTTCTCGCGCGACATGTACTTGCCGCGCATCACACCGTCCACGTCGAAGAGCCCGACCTTCACGTGGCTTAGCTTGCGCTCCTCGACAATGCGTCGCGCATCCTGGGAGGTGTGGATCTGACGGGGATCCATCGCGGTTACGCGGTGAAGGCGCGGCGCAGCCGATCCATCGCCTCGTCCACGTTCTCCCGAGAATTGAAGGCCGAGAGCCGCAAGTACCCCTCCCCGCTCGGGCCAAAGCCCGCACCCGGCGTGCCCACGACGTGCGCTTCCGTGAGGAGCCGATCAAAGAACTCCCACGATCCCAATCCGCGGGGCGTGCGCATCCAAATGTAGGGGGCATGAATGCCACCGAAGAGCGTGAAGCCTGCCCGTCCGAGCCCTTCGCGGAGCAGGCGCGCGTTTTCCATGTAGAAGGCGATCTGCGCGGCCGTCTGCGCCAGGCCGGCCTCGGAGTAGACTGCGGCTGCTGCGCGCTGGACGGGGTAGGAGACGCCATTGAACTTCGTGCTCTGGCGCCGCGACCACAAGGCGTGGAGCGGGACGCGCTCCCCCGTGGTGGTGGATCCGGTCAGCGCTTTCGGCACGACGGTGTACGCGCAGCGGACACCAGTGAAGCCGGCCCTCTTGGAGAAGCTGCGCATCTCGATGGCGCACTCCTTGGCACCCTCCAGCTCGTAGATCGAGCGCGGCAGGGCCGGGTCGGTGATGTACGCCTCGTAGGCGGCGTCGAATACGATCACCGCGTCATTGGCGCGCGCCCAGGCGACCCAGCGCGCGAGCTGGTCCCGGGTCGCGGCGGCGCCGGTGGGGTTGTTCGGCGTGCACAGGTAGACGAAGTCGACGCGCCCCGCCGGCGGCTCCGGGACGAAGCCGTTCGCCTCGGTCGCCGCGAGGTAGGTAATGCCTGCGAAGCGCCCATTCTCATCGGCGGGGCCGCTGCGCCCGGCCATCACGTTCGTGTCGACGTAGACCGGGTAGACCGGGTCGACGACGGCGAAGCTGCACTCCGCCCCGAAGATCTCTTGGAGATTCCCGCTATCGCACTTGCTCCCGTCGGAGACGAAGACCTCGTCTTGAGCGATCGATACGCCACGGGCCTCGAAGTCGTGTTTGCGGATGGCGTCGACCAGGAAGTCATAGCCCTGCTCCGGTCCGTAGCCGCGAAATCCCTCCGCCGTCGCCATTTCATCCACTGCCCCGCGGAAGGCATCGACGATCGCGGGAGCGAGGGGCAGGGTCACGTCCCCAATGCCGAGCCGGATGACGCGAGCCTTGGAATTGGCCTCTTGGAACGCCTTCACACGTCGGCCGATTTCCGGGAACAAGTAGCCGGCCCGCAGCTTGCGGTAGTGGTCGTTGATGCGCGCCATGCACCAAAAGCATAGCCTAGGGCAGCGCTCGGCCTACGAGGATGCCTTGGCAATGCTTGGGGAAGGTGTCCGCCAGCGCTCTCCGTGCGGTGCTGTGGCCGTCCAAGATGCGGCCTCAGGATGCGATCACGCGTGCGACGCATCGCCCGCTGCCTACGGTCCGAGCAGCACGCCGGGGTTCAAGACGCCGGCCGGGTCAAGCTCGCGTTTGGCGGCGGCCAGCACCCGGGCGAACCCGTCCGGGCGCTCGCGGTCGTACCACGGTCGGTGGTCTCGGCCCACGGCATGGTGATGAGTGATCGTAGCACCGTGTCGGACCAGGATCTCGCTCGCGGCGGCCTTGATCTCGGCCCACTGCGCGAGCTGCCCTCCACGGCGCCCCGGTGCGAGCACGGAGTAATAAGGTGCGGGACCATCGGGGTAGACGTGGGTGAAGCGACAAGCGACGCTTCCTCCACCACAGATGCGCTTTACGGCATCTTGTGTCGCGGCCATCACGGCCTCGTGGAACTCGTCGAAGCGGTCCCAGGTGATCGCGGTCTCGAAGGTTTCCGTAATCATGCCGAGCCCCACCAGCGCATCCCGCAGGTACGGCGCGTTCAGGAACGCGTTGCGCCAGGCGCCGGCCGCGCCCTCGCGCGTCGCCCCCTCGTCCGCCCGGGTGCGGACCGCCTCGAGGGGGACCAGTCCCCCCGTGTCTCGGCACAGCTCGAGCGCGCGCGCCATCCAGGCGTCGAGGCCGTGGTCCGCGGACTCGAAGCCGAGCACCAAGACCGCAGCGTCGGCTTCGGGGCTGGCCCCGGCGTTGGTCGCCTCGACGGGATCGAGCAGCCGGCAATTCGTCGGATAGAGGCCGGACTGCGCGAGGGCGCGCACGGCGCGGGCGCCGCGGACAAATCCGTCTTCGCCGGTGAAGCGCACCGACGTCGAGGCCCGCAAGCGCGGCCGATCCTGAAGGCGCATCCAGGCCTCGGTGATGACGCCGAGCGTCCCCTCGCTCCCGATGAACAGGCGGTCGGGGCTCGGCCCCGCGCCCGAACCCGGCAGCCGCGGGGTCGTGATGACACCTGTTGGCGTCACTACGCGGAGCGATTGCACGAACTCGTCGATGTGCGTCCACAGCGTCGCGTAGTGTCCGCCCGAGCGCGTCGCAATCCAGCCTCCCAGGCTCGAAAATTCGAACGACTGCGGAAAGTGTCGAAGCGTGAGGCCGTGGGGGCGGAGCTGGTCCTCAAGCGCAGGTCCGAGCACTCCTGCCTGAATGCGAGCGGCACGCGACGCGCGGTCGATCTCGAGGACCCGGTCGAGGCAGCGAAGGTCGATGGAAAGAGCGCCGCGGAACGCATCGCCGACCGCCGCTTCGATTCCCCCCACCACGCTCGAGCCGGCTCCATAGGGGATTGCGGCCGCGCGAGACTCCGCACACCAGTCGAGCAGTGCCGCAATGTCCTGTTCACAGCGCGGAAACGCGACCACGTCCGGCGGATGGGCAAACTGGCGATCGTAGGCACGGACCAGATCCCGGAAGGACTTGCCGTAGCAATGGCCCGCACGTTCATAAGGCGCAGTCGAGCAGAGTCCGGCGAGGGCCGGCGGCGGTGTCATGCGCGGCGCCGGCAGCGCGATCTCCTCGAGCGTGGGCGGCGGGCGAGGCGTGAGTTCGGCGCCGGGAAAACGCGCTTTCAGACTACCCGCGATCCCCGCAATCTGGTCCGGGGACGGACCGGCGCCCTCGACCCCCCAGCCCCAGAACCTGCGACGCGCCGGACCCTTCACGCGCGCCCGGGTGCCAAGGCCTCGAGCAGCTTGAGATCCGGGCCCGGCTGCCCGTCGGGGCGAAGCGGCTGAATGCAGACGTGATTGGCCCCGGCATCGAGGTGCGCCTTGACCCGCGCGGCGATGGCCTTCTCGTCACCCCAACACACGATGGCGTCTACCAACCGATCGCTGCCTCCATTTTGCAAATCGTCGTCGCCGTATCCCAACCAGCGCAAGTTATTCTGGTAGTTGGGAAGACCGAGATAGATCTTCATCTGGTTCCGGGCGATGGCGCGCGCCTTGCCGGCGTCGGTCTCGCGCAAGACCATCTGCTCCGGTGCGAGCCAAGGCCCCTGGCCGAGAATTCTGCGCGCCCGTGCGGTGTGCTCGGGCGGGACGAAGTAGGGGTGCGCGCCCTGTGCAAGTTCCTTTGCGAGCCCCAGCATCTTTGTGCGCAGCGCGGCCAGCACCATCGGCGGCTCCGCCGGGGGCGCCGGTGCCATGTACGGCTTTCCCTTCATGGCTTCGAGATAGGCGCGCATCGTGGTGACCGGCTTGCCGTAGGCGTGATTGCGGACGCCGGTGACGAGATGGGAGTGGGACACGCCAATCCCGAGCACAAAGCGCCCCCCCGTGAGCTCGCCGAGGGTAAGGCGCAGCGTATTCATGGTCATGGGATCGCGGGCGTAGAGGTTCGCGATGCCTGTGGCGAAGACGAGCCGCGAGGTCTTTGCGCCAAGAAAGCCGATCAGAGCGAAGGGATCGCGGCCCACCGCTTCTGGCAGCCACAGCATCGAGTAACCGAGCGCCTCGATCCTGTGCGCGAGCTCGGCGGCTTCGGGCGCCCCGAGCATGTCGAGCCAGGTCCAAACGCCAAGCTTGCCTAGCTGCGACAGCTGCATCCGGGTCCCTCCTGACAAGCGTTGCACGGCTTGAGCTGCGCGCAGCGTAACCTATCGTCGCGCGCGTGGGGTGGTCGAGGGTTGCGGGCGTCCTTTCTCGAAGTCGATGGCTGCGCCTCCTTGTGCCGCTGGCTGCGGCGGGGCTGATCGGCGCGCCGGTGGGCTGGATCGCGACGGACCGTCTCGAGCGGAACAACGACTTTTGCA
>DAIOWK010000256.1:0-5482 GCA_036758525.1 Myxococcota bacterium | reverse complement strand
CGATCGCGGAGAGCGATACGAGCCCCTCTCCGCTCTCCGGCCTTCATCGGCTTGGACAGCCGTACGTGAACGTCTATCTCGATCAGACCCAACGCACGGCATGGCACTACTTCGTGATCTTCACCGCCTTCGTGATCGTGCTGAACCTTTTCCTCTACCGCTCGGTTCGTACGCTTGTCGCATTTCTTACGACCCTCGGCGTCTGCCTTGCCCTTTCCATGGCATACATCGGAATGACGGGCGGCATGATGACGATCGTCTCTCCGATGGTGCCGATGACCATCCTCGTCACCGCCACGGCGACGCTCGTCTACATCCATTCCCGATTTGTGGAGCGGCCCGCGGGCCATTCCATCGAAACGCACCAGATCTTTGCGCTCTCGAATAAGTTTGTAGCGTGCACCGCGTCGATCTTCGCAACGGCCACGGGATTTGGAGTCCTTGCAGTTTCCCCCATTCGGCCGATCCGCGAGATGGGCATGTGGGTCGCCGTGGGACTGGTTTTCACGTGGATCACGGTGTTCACGCTCTTCCCAGCCCTCCAGAAGGCGCTCGCGACGCCCACGCGACTCGAACGACCCGCTTCGCAAGATTGGTTTGTGCGCATCGCGCACGTGATCCCTCGGTGGAGCTATCGATGGCGTTGGCCCCTCGTGGTCACCGCACTCGTGCTCTCCGCGGTCGGCGCGGGAGCCCTATTCGGGGTACCGGGAGTCCTAGGGCCGATGCGGATCCTTACCAACCCCGTGGAGATGATGGCCCACGACACGCAGCTCTACCGGGATATTCAGGAGCTCACGCCTTCGCTGCCCGGCCTCTCGATCACACAGGTCTGGCTCCGCGGCGGCCTCGGCACCGTGTCGGAGCCGGATGTGCTCCTCGGCCTTCACCGCTTCCAGCAGTCCCTCGAGGCCGACCCCGACGTAGGCGCCGCTGTCGGGCCCACCACGGTCCTCCGGATGATCCGCTACATCGGCGGCGAGGGAGACGGCTGGCCGGAAAGCCCAGCAGAGCGCGAGGCGCTCTCGGGAGAACTCGAGAGCCTCGCCTCCGCCGAGCCGATGCTGAGCCACTTCGTTGATTCGCACACGCTGGCGCAAGCGCAGGTCACTGTCATCAGCCGCGTCCTGGAACGTGAAGGCTTCCAACGCCTCGACTCCTCCATCCGGCGTCACTGGCAGGAGGCGATGGCAGAGACGCCCGCTCTGGGCGAGCTCCAGCTGACAACAGTCGGGCTCGCCCCGCTGAACGCGAAGATGGCGCAGAGCCTCGTGCCGACTCTGGTGCACAGCTTCTTGCTCACAGTGGTCGTGATTTTTTCGGCGTTTCTCCTGGTCTTCCGGAACGGACCGGCGCGGGTTATGGCGATGATTCCCTCGATCTTCGCGATCCTGGTGATGTTCCTCATCATGCGTGTGACCGGGATGAGGTTGAACGTGGCGACGATCCTCATTGCCTCGACCGTTCTCGGGACCTCGGAGAACGACCAGATCCACTTCTTCTACCATTTCCTCGAGAAGCGTCACGATGGAACGGTTGAGCAGGCGCTCACCCACACGTTTCTCGTGGCGGGTCGCGCCATCTTTTTCGCGACCCTGATCAATGCGTCGGGATTTCTAGCGTTCGCGCTCGCGGACCTCCCTCCGATACGCCAGTTCGGCGTTCTCTCCGCGCTGGCATTCCTGCTCTCGATGCTGGCGGACTTCACAGCGTTGCCCGCGGCACTATGGATCCTCTTCCGCTCCAAACCAGACGCATGGGATGAGGAGACTGGCGCGGGGAACTGAGGGTCCGCCTCTTCACCTGGGTGGGGGCGTGACCTCAAGGCAACCCGGCATACCGGCGCCCACGACGAGTTGATCGAGCAGCAGCTGGTCACTGCGCCTCAACTCCATTTTCTCGGCGAGACAGAGACACAGGTGCGGGAGTGCGGGCTTCGTGTCGCCCAGCGCCAGGTACGCTTCGGCGAGCCGAAGGTGGTTTTCGAGGTCATCCGGGTACTCCTTGGCCTGGCCCTCAAGCAACTCGATCCCAAGCTCGGAGTTCCCGTGAGAGAGCAGGCTGGCCGGCGCCATCACGTAGAGCGTCCCAAGAAGCCGCGTGGCCGCTCCGTTTCGAAACTCTGGATCGCGCGTACGGCTCTCGATTGCGCTTCGTTCGACATCCGACACGAGCGCTGCGGCGCGCAGACCCTTTTGCTGAATAAACCTGCCCGTGACGGCGGCTCGCGCATAGGGCGTCCCTGGACCCCCGTCGTCCCGGCTGCTCAGAACACTTGCATAGGCGAACTCACGATCGGACGGCGTATCACGTCCGTCGTCGATCAGCGTCTCGAGGGCGTCACAGACGGCGAGTGCATCGCCGTCAGCGCTGACGAGGGTGGGAGCGATCGCCGGGGCCGACCCGGTTGTGGCGCAACCAAAGGCGACAAGGGCTGACAGCGCGACGCGGAGGCGCTTCCAAGCCCCGTTCACGGGCCATAAGCGGTGACCACCGCCGCGTAAGGGCTGCCTGTTGCGGGTTTGAGCGAGGTAATACCCACCGCCGCGCAGATGCTCCGGCCGTCGCCGTCGCACACATGGGGGAGACTCTTGCGAAACGCCTGCCGTTCCGCGCGAGGGGCGGCGGGGAACGCAACCACCACCATCGGTGGCAGTTTCTGGCTGTCCCAGATCGACCGAAGGGACCCCGCGCCCTCGATATGGGGAAGCTCGGCCAGCTGGGCGTCGTCGATCAATGCGCACTCGGCCTCGCCGGTCAGGACCTTCTTAATCGTAAGGAGCGGTCGCTGCGTTTCGACCAGGGTGAAATCCGTGAGCTTTGAGCTGCCTGCCAATACGATGCGGTTCACAAAGCGCAGATCATCGGCGTGGTTGGTTGCGAGCGTCCGTCCGCGACAGGCATCGAGGCTGGCCGCGTCTTGGCTAATCACGTGGTATTGCTGGCCACCCACTAAGGAAACTTCGACGGTCCCAATGACTTCGAGGCGGTAGCTTTGGCGCATCGCAAGGAAGGCGGCGAGCGAAAGAATCCCGTAGTGCGGCGCCTGCGAGCGGATGAAGGCTTCTGCGGCGCTCCGATTCGTACAGTACTGGCCACGCGCCGCGCCCCAGTTGTTCTGCGCCGCAGCGATCGCCACCATCTGGTCGAGGTAGGGCTGTGCCAGCGAAGCACTGCCGACCCCGTGCTCATTCAGTACCACGATCCCGACGCCTAAGGCATCGTCGCCCCGGGAAGCAGGTAGGTCTTCTACGGCCGCTGCGGGTACAGCAAAACAAAGTGCTGCCAGAGCAGCGCGGAAGATAGAGCCCCTCACCAGCCAGAGGCTAGCTCTATCCCGCGGGGACGCTCTAGCCCTCCGCGAATTGTGATCGGCCGCACCTCACTAGCGCCGCCCGGCGAGGCCTAGCCCGTGGCGCGCCACCACGCCGCGCATCACTTCAGAGGTTCCACCGCCGATCGTCTCCCATGCGCTCTGGCGCCACAGGAACTCAAGGCTCGTCCCACGCACGAGGACATCGACTCCGCCGAGTTCAAACGCGGCACGTGCGATCCTCTGACATATCTGCGTGTGAGCCACCTTGTTTGCGGCCGCCTCAACCGCGGACGATCTGCCCTTCTGAACTGCCTCCAGCACGAGCAGCGCATGCCTTTCCGCTTCCCGCACCTCGACCGCGAGATCGGCCACGACCACTCGCGCCTGCGGATCCGAAGCAAGACCGCGGGCTTTCACGAGCTCCACAAGGTCCTCGAGATCGCGCCGTACCCGGCCGGGCGGGAACTGCACGTGGCGTTCCACGGCCAACGCCTCGTTCATCACCTTCCATGCACCATTTTCGAGTCCGATGCGGTTTTCCACGGGAACCTGGACGCCATCCAACGTCACCTCGTTCAACTGCTCGTCGTCCAGGGTCGGGAGCGGAGCCACCCGGGCTCCCGGCGCACGGAGGTCCACGATGAGGAGGGTGAGGCCCTCTCCTCGGCTCTCTTGGGAGCCGGTACGACACAGGAGCCAGAGGTAGTCAGAGTCCTGCGCATACGACGTCCAGCACTTCTGACCTTGGACGACGTACACGTCCCCGCGGCGCTCGGCGCGCGTGCGCACGCTCGAAAGGTCTGACCCCGCCTCCGGTTCCGAGTAGCCAAGGGAGAAGTGGATCTCACCCGATCGAATCTGCGGGAGCCAGCGCTCGCGCTGCGCGTCCGTTCCATGACGAATAATCGTCTTCGCAACGATGCCTGCCCCAAGCGGTGGCCGTGCTACACGCGCGTACGCGCACTCATCCCACAAAATGAACTCGTGGGCGGGTCCCTTCCCCAGACCACCGGCGTCCTGCGGCCAGCCGAGGGCCAGCCATCCCCGGCGCCCCACTGCACGGAAGAACTCCTTGACCCGCGGCCAGCGCCGTCCCTGGAAGTGGAATCCATCAAGATCGTGCCAGTCGGCAAGAAAGCTGCGCACTTCGCCCTGGAAGGCACACTCTTCGGCCGAGAAATCCGGCGTCACTTCCCCTCTCCACCTCGCGCATTCGGATCGGGATTCCAGCGCGGTTTGCGTTTTTCTGCGAAAGCGCGGGGGCCCTCAAGGAAGTCAGGGTGACCCCAGTGCAGACGCAAGAGCGCCCAGGCATAGTGGAGCGCTTCGGTGTAACCGCGCTCCATGGCACCCCACACCGCCTGCTTCGAGAGCGCCATCGCCTGGGGCGAGTTCTCAAGCATCCCGCGTGCCATCGTCTGCGCGAGCGGGAGGAGCTCGCCCGGGCTGGCGACCAGCTCGTCCACGAGGCCGAGCTCGTAGGCGCGGCGCGCCGGCATGCGGTAGTGGCGACCCATGAGGGTCATTCGCAGCGCAGCGCCGAGCGGAAGCCGCCGCGCCAAGCCAACGTTCTCGAGTGCCCCCACCATCCCCACGTTCACATGCGTGTCCATGAACGCTGCATTCTCGGAGGCAATCACAATGTCGGCGTCGACCACGAAGTGGAGACCCGCGCCGACGGTGAGACCATTGACGGCACAGATGACCGGCTTCCAGACGCCGTTGTGGCGCGGGGACCAGAAGACGTCTTGCTCGAGAGGCAGATTGTTAGCGACCGCACCTGTCTCGTCGACCGATGTCACATCAAACCCAGTCGAAAAATGACGTTCCCCGCTGGAGCCGAAGATGGCGACGCGGATCGCAGGGTCGTCCCGTACCTCGGTCCAGACCGCACGCAGGATCTGCTCCATCTTCTTGGTGAGAGAGTTCCCCTTCTCCGCGCGGTCGAGGGTGATGGTGGCGATGCCGTCCTGCTTCTCGTAGCGCAGGCCCTCAAGGGGCCCGGCGAGATCGATCTCGCCGTAGCGGAAGCGTGCGCTCACGCCGCTTCCCTCCCGAGCCCAAGACTCTCGAGAACCCGCTCCCGCGCTCCGGCGTTGCCAGGCACGGAGGAGGCCAGTTGCCGGATCTGGCGAACCACGTGGAAAATCGGGCCCTCCCGTAGCA
>DAIOWK010000255.1:0-5510 GCA_036758525.1 Myxococcota bacterium | reverse complement strand
CGTCGCCGGAATGGTCATCATCGGCGTGATTGGGTTTCTCCTCGATCTTCTGATGCGCCGGTTGGAATCGCTCAACGTGGTACGCTGGCGGTATAGCAATGCCCGATAAAGTCACGATCCGAGGGGTCTGGAAATCCTTTCCCACCACTCAGGGGCGGCTTTCCGCGCTCGAGGACATTGCGTTCGGGATGACGGAGGGTGAGTTCGTTTCCCTCGTCGGACCTTCGGGCTGCGGCAAATCGACGCTTCTGAACATCCTGACCGGCTTCGAGCGTCCGGACCGCGGCGAGGTGCTGGTCGATGGGCGGCCGATCGAAAGGCCGAGCCAGCGCGGCATCCTGATCACCCAGCGCGGATCCGTCTTCCCGTGGATGACCGTGCGGCGGAATCTCCTCTTCGGCGCGGACGGGCGCCCTGAAGGCGAGCGTGAAGCCCTGGTCCGTCACTACATCGATCTCGTCGGCCTCGCCGGCTTCGAGCAAAGCTTCCCGTGGCAGCTCTCGGGCGGCATGCTGCAGCGCGTAGAGGTGGCCCGGGCCCTCATGGCGAGACCGGAGCTTCTCTTCATGGACGAGCCGTTCGGAGCCCTCGATGCCCTGACGCGGATGCGCATGCGCTCCGAGCTGCTCCACATTCTCTCCCGCGACCGGCACACCTGCCTGCTCGTCACGCACGACGTCGAGGAGGCGATCCACCTTTCCGACCGCATCTTGGTGATGACTCCTCGTCCGGGCCGGATCCAGTGCATCGTGGAGGTGGACGCTCCGCACCCGCGTGTGATGTCGAACGCAAGGCTCGTCAATCTGAAGGAGCAGGTGCTCCGCGAGCTCGGGCTCAGTGCGAGGGATGTCGCGAATGACACGGCGCTAGCCGCGCCTCGCCCATTGCCGGCGCCTCCCGGTCCCCGCCCTGCGGTGCCACGGCGTCGGATGCGACGCGGAACACGGGCGGGCTTGGAACCCGCGCTGGACAGCGAGCGCGTGGACGTGGTGGTGATCGGTGGGGGCCCGGGCGGGGCAAGTGCGGCAACGGTCTTGGCGGAGAATGGCCTGCGGGTGCTGGTGCTCGAGCGGGAGTCCTTTCCCCGCTACCACGTGGGCGAGTCGCTGCTCCCCGCACTGTGGGAGCTCTGGGATCGCCTCGGCGTCACCGCGGAAATTGAAGCAGCCGGCTTTGTGGTGAAGCAGGGCATCAGCTTCGGGATGTTCAGCGATCCCGAAGATGTCGTCCTGCTGACCGCGGAGTACCCGGCGTACTTCCCGCGCTCCTACACCTACCACGTGGACCGGGCACGCTTCGACGCAGTGCTCTTGGACAATGCCCGCCGCAAGGGGGCGGAAGTGCGGGAGGGCTGGACCGTCGCGGACGTGGTGATGCGGGACGGTTGGGCGACGGGCGTGCTGGCAGCGCCCAACGGTGAGACTCCGCGGCGGATCGCCGCCGACGTAGTGGTTGACGCCACGGGCCGGGACTGCCTCATCGCCCGGAGAATGGGATGGCGGAAGCCAGATCCGGCGCTCAACAAGATCGCGCACTACACGCAGTTCGCCGGCGGCCACTCCCGTGACCTCGGCGAGCTCATCCCGACCCACGACCGGATTCCCGGCTCGACCACCACCGACGTCCACACGATCGACGGGGGGTGGATCTGGTACATCCCTCTCTGCGGCGACACGGTGAGCGTGGGCGTGGTGCTGGACGCCCACCACGCCGGCAAACTCGCGGGCGCTCCGGAAGGGGTGTTCGAGCGCGCGCTCGCGGAATGTCCAAAGGTGCGCGCATGGCTGGACGGGGCCCGCCGGACCATGCCCGTGCAAACTGTCTCCGGCATCTCGTATATCAACGACTCTTTTGTGGGGAACGGCTTTGTCCTAGTTGGCGACGCCTCGATGTTCGTCGACCCGATCTTCTCGGCCGGTGTCACGCTGGCCGTCCGGGGTGGCGTCTACGCTGCGGACTGCATCCTGGACGCGTTCCAGCACAGCGACTTCAGCGCGGCCCGTCTCAAGCCCTACGAAAGCCGAATTCGCCAGCCGATGGACCGGATCTTCCAGATGATCCGCCACTGGTACGCGATCCTCGAGGGAAAGCACGCGGACAATATGATTCGCCGGGCCCGCGAGATCCCCTGGCTCCGAGAGCGGCTCATCGTGCTGCTGAGCGGTGGCTACGAGAAGATGGATCTCGAGTCGTTCCTTCTGTCCGTGAGGGCGGCGTCCTAACCCGTCGGAGGGCAGTGCGGAGGCGGAGCCGGATCACGCCTGGCATTCGGAGCGCGGGCCTAGTCGTTCGGCCAGTCGTTGGTGCGACAGTGTGCGGCGTCGATCGCGCTCACCACCTGCAGGTAGCCCGGCCATCCGAAGCCAGGAATGAAGCCCAGCCAGAACTTCCGCTTCGGAACGCCGGCAAAGCCCTGATGGCCGTTCATCATCTCCCCGAGGCCCGGATGCCCGATCGAGGCCCACATGGGACCTTGGCCGCGGCACACGTGGGGCGGTGGCTGGGTGGCCTCGGCGATCGCCGTCCGGAGCTGCTCCTCGTTCTGCACGCCGTAGTATTTCCCCCCCCCACCTTCGGCCACACATTCGAGGGTACTTCGGTCCTGCGACTCGATGTCAAGGCCCACGACGTGCACCTTGACGTCGATCCCCATGGTCGATCGCACCTCCTGAGCCACCTTGCAGGGATCCGATTGACAGGTCTCCGCGCCATCGGAGACGAGCACAATGGTCGACTTGCCCGGGAGGCCGTGCAGGGCCTCCGCGGCCCGACGCAGCGACGCACCAATGGGTGTCATCCCGCGCGGCTTTACCTGTGCAAGCTTGGCACTGAACTCCGCGGGGTTCACCGGGCCTACGGGCTCGAGCAGCGTGATGTCCTCACAATCCCTCTTCTGGTATGGCGTCTGGGAGCCATAGACCAGGAGGCCTACGCTCATGTCGCTCGGCATGTTGTCCACGAGGTCCTTCACCACCCGTTGCGCCGCCTGCATCTTGACCTGCCCGCCCATCTTGCCGGCCATGCTCCCGGAGCTGTCCAGGATGATGAGCACGTTCATGTGCTCCTGGTCCGCTTCCCGAGCCGCAGCCGGGCCGGGAACGAGCGCGCCGATCAAGGCGAGGCTCAGGGCGAGTGCCAGTCCGTAATTCGTGTTCCCGTGCATCCCGTTTGGTCCTCCCAGCCTGCGGCCGTAGAATGCTGGCTTGCCCACAGCGCGAGCCGGCGCTCGCCGCGTGGCTGCAGGATGCACCATGCGCGATGCCATGGATAGTCCGCCGGACGACGCCCCCGATCCGATGATCGGTAGGCAGGTGCGCGATCTGCGAATCCTCGAGCAGATCGGTCGCGGCGGCATGGGCGCGGTCTACAAAGTAGAGCACGTGCTTTTGCGCGAGACCCGCGCCCTCAAGATGATTCGGGCGGAGCGCTTCCACGCCGTGCCCCAAGCGCTCGAGCGCTTTCAGCGCGAAGCGCGCATTGCGGTGCGCCTGCGTCACCCGAATCTCGTTTTGATCTACGACTTTTTCATCGAGGGCGGGGACCAGTTCCTCGTCATGGAGTACGTGGTCGGGGAGTCTCTTGCGGCCCGCATCCGAGAGCAGGGTGCGCTTTCGATCGACGAGACCTGCAGCATCGGAATCCAGTGCTGCGCGGGCCTGGCCTACGCGCACGACATGGGCATCGTGCACCGGGACCTCTCACCGGAAAATATCCTCTTGCGAGCAGATCCCGACGGGTTGCGGGTCAAGATCATCGACTTCGGGATCGCGCGCGCCGCAGTGTCGGAATCGGACATGACCCTTGCCGGCGAGGAGGCGACGCTGACCCGCGTCGGGGACTTCCTCGGAAAGCCGCGCTACGCGTCTCCTGAGCAAGCGGGCAAGCTCCGAGCCGGTGAAACCCTCGACCTGCGCAGCGACCTCTATACACTCGGTCTCATCCTGTATGAGATGGTGACGGGCGATTTGCCGTTTCACTCGGATACCGAGATCGGTTACCTCTCCCTCCACGCGTTCGAATCGCCCCCCCCGCCCACCCGGGTACGCCCGGACCTTCCGATCTCGCCGGCGCTCGAGCAGGTGATCCTGCGTTGCTTGGAGAAGGACCGCACTCGCCGCTTTCCAGACGCTCGCGCGTTAGGCGCCGCCCTCGAGTGGGCGTGGCAGTCGGGAGATCCGGAGGAGGCCCCCTTCCCGATGGCTCCGCCCACCGGCTCCCAGGAAACGCGTCTTTTCGACCCGGTTGACACCACCCGGTGGCGTGAGGCAGTGCTTGAACCTTCCGCATCGGACGAATCCGGCGAGGTGGCCCGGGAGGGCACGAGCGGCGTCGGTCCGCTGGTCGGTCTTGCGCTTCTCGCCGGCCTCTCGGCGGGTGTCGCAGTCTGGTGGTGGACCGGGAGTCACACGCCCCGGGTGCTGGAGCCGCCCGGACTGATCGCCAGCGTGCCCTCGGAGAGCGAGTCCTCCAAACCTGCGCTCGTGGAACCGAGACCCGCGCCGAAGGCCGCGCCCGTGGCGAATGCCCAAGCAGGACCGGTGGAGCCTCCGCCCGAGTCGCAGCCCACCGATTCCGCCGCCAAAAGCCCAGGGCCGTCCGCAGCCGCCCCCCTTCCCGCGGCGCCTACACACCCCGTGACGCGCCCGGCGGCGAGCTCGCCTGCGGTCCCCCGGCTCGCCTCGAGCGCCCCTGCGCCCGCGAAAGCGACGCCCCCCTCGCCCGCCCCTGCGGCCGTCGGCGTTCCGCCCTTCGCGGACGAAGCGGAGATGCGTCAGTCTTTTGATGAGGCGGTTCGCTTCGAGGAGTCGCACGATGCCCCGGCGGCGATCGAGAGCTGGAAACGCTTCCGGGGACGGGGGCCTACGCGCGAGCTCGACGAAGAGGCCAAACGTCACATCACCCGCCTCACGCTCGCGGGATTGAAGGACGTCCGTTAGGCGCAAGGACCCCATCGGCATCCCGTGCGGCGCGGCGGCCCGGATTGACCGACGGCTGATCGTCGTTCAAGATTGCGTCCAAATCGCAGTCCATGATCAAAGGAGGGATCGATGCCCAAGCTCGCGGGAACGAAGACGCACACCCACCTGAAGGAAGCCTTCGCGGGCGAATCCCAGGCCAATCGCCGGTACCTGTACTTCGCGCGCCAGGCCGACATCGAGGGCCATCCCGACGTCGGTGGGCTCTTCCGTGACACCGCTGAGGCCGAGACCGGCCATGCCCACGGTCATTTGGACTTTCTCAAGTCCGTCGGCGACCCGGCGACGGGAAAGCCCATTGGCAGCACCGACAAGAACCTGGCGGCCGCCGTCGCTGGCGAAACCTACGAGTACACGGAGATGTACCCGGGGATGGCCCGCACGGCACGCGAGGAGAAGCTCGACGAGATCGCGGAGTGGTTCGAGACCCTGGCGAAGGCGGAACGGTCCCACGCCGGACGCTTCCAAAAAGCGCTCGACACGCTCGCCAAGCTCTAGCGCCAGCTCTACACGCCCTAGCGGCGCACGGCGCGC
>DAIOWK010000254.1:0-5532 GCA_036758525.1 Myxococcota bacterium | reverse complement strand
ACATGGATCTCGTGGCGGAAGATCGTGTCTGGACCGCGCAGCCCTTCTTCTGGACAGCAGGTCTTGCGATGTCCCTCGGTGCCACCCTGGCGGCGGGTGCGACGCTGGTGCTCCAGGAGACCTTTGAGCCAGGCGCAGCGCTCGCGCTAATTGAAGCAGAGCACGTGACGGTGGTGCACGCATTTCCGCACCAAGAGAAGGCCCTGGCGGAGCACCCCGACGCCGCGGCGCGGAGCTTAGGCAGCGTGGTCAAGCTTCGGGCGGGCTCCCCGCTCGCCGAGCGCGCCGGGATCACCAAAGACGTGTGGAGCATGCAGGCCTCCTACGGTATGACCGAGACCTTCACGCTGGCCACGGCGTATCCAGCCCGCACTCCGGCCGAACAGCGGGGGGGCACGAGCGGTCCACCGCTCCCCGGGATCGAGCTGCGCATCGTGGATCCCGAAACGGGGACTGCCCTCCCTACCGGTACGCCTGGTGAGATCGCGGTGCGCGGCCTCACCCTGATGCGCGGCTACCACAAGGTAGAACCCGAACACGTGTTTGACGCCGAAGGCTTCTTTCGCACCCAAGACGGTGGGTTCCTCGACGCGCGAGGGCTCCTCCATTGGACGGGGCGCCTCTCGAGCCTGATCAAGACGGGCGGCGCAAATGTCTCACCCCTCGAGATCGAGAAGGCGCTGGCCGCCCATCCGAGCATCAAGCTGGGCTTGGCCGTCGGGGTTCCGCATCCCACGCTCGGCGAGGCGGTCGTGTTGTGCGTAGTCGTTTCTCGGGGCGCGGCCGAGCCGTCGGAGAACGAGATCCGAGCCTTCCTGCGCCAGCGAATCGCTCCCTACAAAATACCCCGCCGCATTCTGTTCTTTCGGGAAAGTGAGCTTGCCTACACGGGAAGCCAGAAGATTCAGCTCGGCCCGTTGCGTGACGCAGCGCTGCGCCGTCTCCAGGCGGAAGGTGCGGAGATCGAAGGCCACCGCTATCGCACGTGAGAGGCAGAGGCGACTGGCCGCACCGCCAAGACCTAGTCCGCGCGCAGCCTTCTCGTCTCAAACAGCGAGGCTCGCGAGGAGCTGGCTCACGAGCGCGTGTCCGGCGGCGCGAGCCGCTGCGCCACACGCAAGAGCATTCCGTTGTGGCTTCCCTTGCGGAGGCTTCCGCAGTACCCAATATGCTCAGAACTGCGTTCACGACGCAGGACTCCTCCTGCCGCGACCGTTGGAGCGCCTACGCCGAACGCACCGGAATCTGGCGGCGGTTCTCGCGGTTATCCCTCCGGCCATGTGATTGATTGGATCTCGGTGAACTCGCGGAGCCCGAATACTCCGCCCTCACGGCCGATACCGGACTCCTTGAAGCCTCCGAAGGGAGCGTGGGTCAGGTTGACGGCGCCATTGATCGACACACCGCCGGCCCGAATCCGCTTCGCGATGGCACGCGCCTTGTCGAGATCGTGGGTCAGAATTCCACCGAATAGGCCGAGGCTCGAATCATTGGCGATACGGATCGCGTCCTCCTCGTCCTCGAATGGGATGACGGAGACCACCGGGCCAAAGATTTCCTCTCGCGCGATCCGCATGTGGTTTCGAACGTTCGCGAAAATCGTCGGTTCAAAGAAGAACCCGTGAGCGAGGGCGGCGGGAGCTCCGCCCCCACACACCAGCTCCGCGCCCTCCGCGCGTCCGCTTGCGACATAGCCGGCCACCGCCTGGCGCCGCTCCTCCCGGATCAGAGGGCCGAGAATCACAGTCGGGTCCGCGGGGTTGCCCAGCTTCACGAAGGCCCGCACGAAGCCCGCCATCTTCTCGACCAGGGCATCGTGGCGGCGGCGCTGCACCAAGACGCGGGTGGTCATCGCACAGCCCTGTCCGGCGTGGAAGTAGGTGGGTCCGGCGGAGGAGGGCGCTGCAGCGTCCACTTCGAAGTCGTCCAGGATGATTTGAGCGGACTTTCCGCCGAGTTCGAGGTGGACACGCTTGAGCGTACCAGCGGCGGCAAGTGCGACCTTCTTGCCGACGGAGACGGAGCCCGTAAAGGAGATCTTGTCGACGAGCGGGCTTTCCGCAAGTTCCGCGCCAAGCTCAGGACCTAGACCCGTGACGATGTTGAAGACGCCCGGCGGAAGATCGCACTCGGCAATAATCTCGGCGAGAAGCAAATCGACCAGGGGACCCCAGGGTGAGGGTTTCACGACCATCGTGCAGCCGGTCGCGATCGCCGGACCGACCTTCTGCGCGGTTACGAAGAGGGGAAAGTTCCAGGTCGGAATGAGGCCGCACACCCCTGCGGGCTGGTGATGGACGATGCCCTGAACCTTGGACATGCCAACCGACGTCAGTCCTTGAACTGGCGCAAGCGGCTCGTCCCAGGCGAAGCGTGTCGCGAGCTCGGCATAGCCGCGAAGCTGGGCAATGGGGGTATCGAGCTGGATGCCATGCGTCATCGCTTCGGCACCGTGTGCAGACACCAGGAGCCCGCGGAATTCTTCCTTGCGCTTTTCAACCGCGTCGGCAATTCGAAGGAGAATGCGCGAGCGTTCAGCAGGTGTGCTCCGTCGCCAAGGACCGCTGTCGAACGCGCGCCTTGCCGCGACCAAGGCCCGCGCGACATCCTCGCGACCCGCGTCGGGTGCGAGGGCCACGGTCTCCTCGGTGGCCGGGTTCGGCACCGCGTAGGTTGCACCCGATGCGGCTTCGGTCCACTTGCCATCCACGAAAAGGCGCCAGGTTCGGATTGCCATTAGCGCAGCACCCCCTTGGTTCGCAGGCGCTCGATCTCGCCCACGGGAATTCCGACCTCCTGAAGGATCTCACTTCCATGCTCGCCGAGTTGTGGTACGCCTCGGCGCGGGCGTGTGTCGCAGTCGCTAAATTGAACGGGGCTCGAGACGCTGCGGACCCCCCCCGGCTGACCCGGGAGGTCGACGAAGAGCCCGACGGCGTGCGCCTGAGGATCCTGTACCACCTCAGCCGGCGTCTGGACGGGCGCCCACCACAGATCCACCTCGTCAAACCGTTGCGCCCACTCCGCAAGCGGGCGCGTTGCGAAACTGGCGTCAAGTATCGGCATCAGGGCCCGCGCGTTCTCCCGGCGCGCCGCGGCTGTGGCGAAGCGAGGATCACATTCGAGGTCCGTCAGCTCGAGCGCCTTGACCATGCGCGGCCAGTGGCGGTCGGCCTCGACGCCGAGCAGCCAAAGCCAGCGTCCATCGCCGGCCTTGTAGCTCATCACCGTGGGAACGATGGACTCGCTCCGCTTGCCCGGTGAGAGGCTGATGCCGAACTCGAGCTGGAGGGAGATATCCCAGCCGATGGTGTAGAGCGCGCTGCCAAGAAGGTTTGACTCGACCCGCTGTCCGCGTCCGGTTCGCTCGCGTTGGAAGAGTGCGGCGGCGATCCCGGCCAGGATGTGGCTCGCGGTGATGTGATCCCCAAAACCCCCACGCGCGCCTACAGGATCGTCACCCGTTGGTGTGAGCAGATGGGAGATGCCCGACCGCGCCCAGAAGGATCCAATGTCGTAGCTGGCTCGGTCGCGATCCGGTCCTTCCGAGCCGTAGCCTGTGACGTGTGCATAGATTAAACGGTCACTCTCCTTGGAGAGTGAGGCCCAGTCGAGACCCAGTCGTTCGAGCGCATCGTGCCGATAGTTGGTGAGAAAGACGTCTGCTCCGAGCACAAGCCTACGAGCAATTGCTCGGCCCTCATCCAGGCGGAGGTCAAGGGCGACGCTGCGCTTCCCCCGATTGTCTTGATTGAAGGGTGGCGAAGAGGGGAGATCGATTCCGGCGAGATTCTGAAACGCACGCCGCATCGGGTCGCCCGCCGGCGGCTCGAGCTTGATGACGTCGGCGCCCCAGTCGGCGAGAACGCCGCCCGCCGCCGGTCCCGCCACCCAGACGCCCATCTCCACCACGCGGATTCCGCCCAAAAGCATGGGTCTCCCTTCGGAAAGAGGGCGGCCTCCGCTCGGTCCCGGCTGGCCCCACCGAGTTATACCAGAACTGATGGGTCGTCAGATTCGCAGATTGGGCCCCTCCGTCGTTGAGCGGGCGCCCCAGTTCCTTCGAACTGCCCCTCGCGCCTAGGGAATCTGTGCGGGGCGGCAGGCCATCCGAAGCTCGCGCGGGGCTCTCGCCAAGGGGGGCGGCGGCCCAGGGAGGTATCAGAAGGCTGCATGGGTTCGGTCGCTTGGGTCTCGGGGCCGCTTGCTTCTCGGACTTTGCGCTCGGCCTTGGCCCCGTGACTTTCGGGAATTGCGGTCTCGGATCGTGATAACCTGTCGGCGCGACGCAAATGCAATCGCGAAATGACAGTGCGGAGGCTCCGCTCGGCAGATTTTTGACGCGGACTCGTAACGCAAGACATCTTTCTTCGTGATCCGGCCGAGATTGATGTCGACACAAAAGAGCGTCACTTTGATGGACCGCCAAATCGATACTTCCAGGACCCCTCGATCAGGCTCCCGCCCGAGCTTTCCTTCGGCGATGCTTGCGGCTGTCTACCGCGCCCCGCGGCGCCTCACGGTCGAGGAACGCGCGGTACCCACGATCGGACGGCGCGATGTCCTCCTGGAGGTCAGCCACTGCGGGATCTGCGGAACGGATCTGCATTTCGTGCTCGAGGGTATGGGACGGCCGGGTTCCGTTGGAGGCCATGAGTACTCCGGGCGGATTGCCGTGCTCGGCGATGAGGTAGAGGGCTGGGCGCTTGGCGATCCCGTGGTCGGGGGACCGCGGCCGGGCTGTGGGAGCTGCGAATACTGCCGCGCCGGGCGGCCCGTTCTCTGCAGCAGCCATTCCCTTGTCGACCTCGACGGCTTTGAGGGTGCCTTCGCAGAATATGTCCGCGTCCACGAGTCGCAGCTGGTCCGCGTACCGGCTGGTTTGCCCTTGCGACATGCAGCGCTCGCCGAGCCTCTGGCTGTGGCGCTTCATGCACTCACCCGTTCGGGGATTCGCCCGGGTCAGCGGGTGCTCGTTATGGGAGCAGGACCCATCGGTCTCTTGGTGGTCGCGGCGCTGCGTGCTCGAGGAATTGATGACGTCTCGGTGAGCGAACCGGCAGCGACCCGGCGTGCCCGTGCGATCGAGGTGGGCGCTGCGCGCGTACAGCACCCGGATGAGCTCGAAGGGCAGGGGCTGCCATTCCGACTCGTGGAAAGTCCAGTGGATATCGTCTTTGAGTGTTCCGGTCGACCGGCAGCGATGGAGTCGGGCCTTACGCAACTGAAGCGGGCAGGCACACTCGTGATGGTCGGGACCGGCCTGGCACGCCCGACCTTCGATCACAATCGCATTCTGCTCAATGAGCTCGTGGTCACCGGCGCCTTCAACTATGACGCCGGCGGCTTCGAGGAAGCGCTGCGGCTCCTCGAATCGGGTGCGCTACCCGTGGAGCAGCTGATCGAACGCGAGGACGTCAGCCTGGGCGGTATGCTCGAGGCGATTTTTGAGCTCGAACACGGCGTGCGGGCGGCAAAGGTGATGGTCGCGCCGAGGGCCGCAACGTGACGGGTGCCAACCCGGCATTCCCG
>DAIOWK010000253.1:0-5537 GCA_036758525.1 Myxococcota bacterium | reverse complement strand
TAGTTGATGACGGCCTCGTCCATCTTGTCGCCACCCACGCGTGTCGAGTTGGCGTAGACGATGCCGGACAGAGAAATCACCGCGACCTCGGTCGTTCCGCCGCCGATGTCGACGATCATGTTGCCCGAAGGCTCGGTCACCGGAAGCCCGGCACCGATCGCCGCGGCCATCGGCTCCTCGATCAGATACACCTCACGCGCGCCCGCCGAGATCGACGAATCGCGCACCGCGCGCTTCTCCACCTCCGTGATTCCCGACGGTACTGCGATCACAATGCGCGGCCGCACGAGCTTTGAGCGGTTGTGAACGCGGGTGATGAAGTACCGGAGCATCGCTTCGGTGATCTCGAAGTCCGCGATCACGCCGTCTTTCATGGGACGGATGGCGACGATGTTGCCCGGCGTTCGGCCGAGCATCTCTTTGGCCTCGCGCCCCACCGCGCGAACCTTGTCTGGACCGCGACCGTCCTTGAGCACCGCGACCACGCTGGGCTCGGAGACGACAATGCCCCGCCCTTTCGCGTACACAAGGGTATTGGCGGTGCCGAGGTCGATCGCGAGGTCGCTCGAGAACCACCCGAGGATGGAATCCAGTAGCAAGTGACTGCCTCCGGGACGCCTCTTAGGAGTCGCAAGGCGTCGTTCTAAGTGCTCGATTTCCGAAGGGTTGAATCGCGCCTGGGAGCCGCCACGTATCCTACCGGCTTGAGGAGCGGGCATCAAGCCGCGAGGCGCACAAAAACTGCCCTTGAGCCCCCGCGCAGGCTCGCGCACTCTCTCGCCGCTCGCACGCTTGGACAAGGGCGGCCCCCAAGCTTGGGGTCTGGCCGCGCAGCGAGACCGAGGAGATGGGAAAGCTCGATGCTGAAAGTCCTTCGCCAGGGTCAACGCTGGATCATGGGCACGGTCATCCTGCTGGTGGGCGGGGTCTTTGTGTTCTTCATCGGCGTGGGCAAGCCCCTGATGCGGGCCGAGCCACACGAAGCGGTCGTCAAGGTCGAGGGCCGTCAGTACAGCAGCCAAGAGGTCATGCACCTGCGGGCGCAACAGGAGGACCAGCTGCGCCGCAGCCTCGGCAGCGGATTTGACCCCAAGGCCATGGGCGACCGCCTCGACGCGATCGCTGCCAACACCCTCGCGCAGATGGCCATCCAGGCCAGTGAGGCCGAACGACTCGGGCTTCGCGTGAGCGACGATGAACTGCGCCAGACCATCAAGGACCTGCCGATCTTCCGCGATGACGAGGGGAACTTCTCGGCCGAGCGCTTCAAGAACTTCGTGGAGTACGAGTACGGGACGGAGCGCCATTTCCTGCAGATGCTGCGCGACGACCTGCTCGCGCAAAAACTCGGGCGCCTGATCGCCGCGAACGCCCAGGTCTCGAAGGTCGAAGCGCGCGACGCTGTCCGCCAGCGCCTCGAGCAGCTCGAGCTCGCAATCGTCGCCCTCGACACCACCCACCCCCCCGACGGCTTTGAGGCCAACCCCGATCAGCTTAAGGAGCTGCTCGGGAAAGACGAGGCGCGGGTGCGCGCGGCGTACCAACAGCACCCGGACCGCTACCACGTGCCCGAGCAGGTGCGCGCCCGGCACATCCTGTTCAAGCTGGCGAAGGACGCGCCGCCCGAGCAGGTCGACGCGACCGAGAAGAAGGCCGAGGCCGCGCGGAAGCAGCTGCTCTCGGGCGCGGACTTCGCCGCC
Organism: Myxococcota bacterium; assembly: GCA_036758525.1. Classification (GTDB taxonomy): domain Bacteria; phylum Myxococcota_A; class UBA9160; order UBA9160; family UBA9160; genus UBA9160. The sequence goes on along the minus strand of DAIOWK010000253.1, from coordinate 3,837 downwards.
CTGGCCCGCGAGCTCTCCGACGACCCGGGCTCCAAGGAAAAGGGGGGCGATCTCGGCTTCTTCCAGCGCGGCCAGATGGTGCCCGCCTTCGACCAGGCGGCGTTCGCTCTCGAGCCCGGCAAGATTTCCGAGCCCGTTCGCACGGATTTCGGCTTCCACATCCTGCGGGTCGAGGAGCGGCACCCGGCGCAGGACCGCACCTACGATCAGGTGCGCGAGGAGCTCGCCCGCGAGCTCCTCGCAGAGGACGCGGGCCGCGTCCAGGCGCGCAAGGACGCGGACGAGCTCCTCGAGGGCATCCGCAAGGGTAGAACGCTGGAGGACGTGGCGCGCGAGATGAAGCTCTCGATCCAGCGGCCCGGACCCATGACCCGTCGCTCGGACGGCTTCGTGCCCGGGCTCGGAATCGCCCCCGAACTCCAGGCTGCGGCCTTTGCGGCGCCAGCGGACGAAAAGAGCCTTCCCCGCGTGTTTGAGCTCGGCAACCGGCTCGTCCTGGTGGAGATTCTCGAGCGCAAGGAGCCCTCGGAAGACGAGGTGGCCAAGGCGATCCCTGGCGAGATCGAGCAGCTCACCCAGGAAAAACGCCAGCGCCTCCAGAGCGCGTGGATCGAGGCCAGACGAAAGATCCTGATGGACGAGGGCCAGTTGCAGATCGATCTCGCCGCGCTCAGCCGAGGCGCAGCGCCGAGGCCCTAGCCGGAGCGCCACGCCTTCGCCCATGGCGGCAGCCCGCGATCTCTGGGCCGCGCTAGGCGAAGCTCTCCTTGCGGTGCCGGATCAGCTCCATGAACTCGGAGCGCGTTTTCGGGTCCGCATTGAAGGCGCCGCGCATCGAGCTCGTGATGGCAAACGCGTTCTGCTTCTCAATGCCCCGCATCATCATGCACAGGTGGATGGCCTCGACCACGACCCCGACGCCGCGGGGAGCGAGCACCGATTCGATCGTCCCCGCGATCTCGGTGGTGAGCCGCTCTTGCACCTGCAGCCGGCGCGAGAACATGTCCACGAGGCGCGGCAGCTTGGAGAGGCCGACAATCTTGCCGTTCGGGATGTAGGCGACGTGCACGCGCCCAAAGAAGGGAAGCAGATGGTGTTCGCACAGGCTGTAGAAGTCGATGTCCTTCACCACCACCATCTCGTCATAGCTGACCTGAAAGAGCGCGTCGTTCAGGATCGTGGCGGGGTCCTGCTCGTAGCCCCCGGTCAGGAAGCGAAAGGCCCGTGCAACACGCGCGGGTGTCCGCTCGAGTCCGTTGCGTCCCGGGTCCTCTCCCAGCTCCTTCAGGAGCGTGATCACCAGGCCCTCGATCGGATCGCCCGGGGCGCTCATGAGGTCTCCTCGTAGTCGAAGCGGTTGCGCGGGGTCTCGATGACGCCGACCCGCACAAGTCGGCCGCCCCCCGCCTTTGCGAGCGGCGCCGCAAGCTCCCGGTACACCACGATGGCGATGTTCTCGGCACTCGGCACGAGGTCGTGGAAAAACGGATCCTCGTTGAGCAGGCGGTGATCGAAGCGGTCGAGCACCCGGGCGCGCACGATCGCATCAAACGCCTCCGGGGGGACGATCCAGCCCGTGCGCGGGTCGCGCGTTCCGGCCACGCTGACCTCGAGACCATAGTTGTGGCCGTGGCCGTTTGGATTGGCGCATTTGCCGTAGAGGGAGACGTTTTCCGCATCGGAGAGCACCCGGCTGCGCAGCACGTGAGCGGCCGGAAACCAGTAGCGGCGGGTCACGGAGATCACGCGCCGGCCCCCGGCGCCGTGACATCCACAAAGCAGTCCGGGTCCTGATACAGACGGATCGCCGCGAGCATGCCCGGTGGCAGGGCCGCCTCGAGCAGCCGGTAGAGGAGCGCCGCGAAGTTCTCCGGGGTCGGAACCTCTTTTTCGAAGTAAGGGGTATCCGCCACGAGATCGCGATGGTCGAAGCGGGCGACGACCTCCCGCTCGAGCAGGTCCTTGAGCTGCTTGAGATCGAGCACCATCCCGGACACCGGGTCCGGGGTGCCGCTCAGGGTGACTTCGAGGCGGTAGTTGTGGCCGTGGGCCATCGCGGCGCGGCCAAAGAGTTGCCGGTTCTCTGCGGCGGACAGCTCCGCACGTCGGTAGTGAAGGGAGGCCGAGAAATCGACCGCTCGGGTAATCCGTACCAAGCCGCGACCTCTGGGAGATTTCGCAGGGTTGTGAGCCTAGGACGAGGGGCCCAAGCGTCAAGCTAATAGCGCCTCACAAGACCCCTTACGACGCCCTGGATCGCGACGTCACGGGCCGGGAGGTCAAGCGGGCGAAGCGCAGCATTGGCGGGCACCAGCAGCACGCGCTCGCCCTTTCGCTGGAGCTTTTTGAGGGTCACCTCGTGGCCACGCACCAGGGCCACCACGGTGTCGCCGTCCGCCGCGTCCCATCGGCTCTCCACGATCACCGTATCGCCGTCCCGGATGCCTTCCTCGACCATCGAGTCCCCGCGCACCCGCAGCGCGAAACAGGTACCGCTGCGAGGCAGCATGTCCCGGGGCACGGGGATCGTCTCCGCGACCTCCACGACCTCAATCGGGGCTCCGGCGGCAACCACCCCGAGCAGCGGCACTTCGGAGGCGGGGAAGAGGGCGGCGCCGGCCGGCTCTACGGAGCGCGAGCGGTTGCGACCCTTCGTGAGGAGCCTTTTCTCGACGAGGCGCTGCACGTGTTTGTGAACCGTCGCCACCGAGGAGAGGCGAAAGTTCGCCCCGATCTCCTCGAGGCTTGGCGAGTAGCCGTGCTGGGTGATGAAGCCCTGAATGAAGTCCAAGATTTCGCGCTGCCGGCGGGTGAGCGCCATGGTTCTTCGTCCTAGTTTCGCCTTCGAGGGTCGGCGATAGGGCGGGCCGCGTCAACCCAAACGACAGGCGCCGCCGCTCTTCGCTTGCGCCCGACGAGGGGCGTGCATACATTCGCGGAGCCTTTGGCAGTCGACAGCATCAACTGCCAAATGGGGGCGGGGGGTCCCATCGGGACCGTTCGCCGGGGGCCACAGGGGCCCCATATCAGCGCGCATTCACGCATCGACCGAACCCCGGAGGCCCCGGGGCACCGGGATCGGAGGAGTCCCCGACATGAAGATTCGTCCGCTGCAGGACCGCATCATCGTCAAGCGCCTCGAAGGAGAAGAGAAGAGCAAGGGCGGGATCATCATTCCCGACACTGCGAAGGAGAAGCCTCAGGAAGGGAAAGTCATCGCTGTGGGGAAGGGCAAGGTGACCGAGGACGGCAAGCTCCAACCCATGGATGTCAAGAAGGGCGATCGCGTGCTTTTCAGCAAATACGCGGGCACGGAAGTCAACATCGAAGGCGAAGAGCACCTCATCATTCGCGAGGACGATGTCCTCGGCGTGCTCGAGTAAGGGGGATCCAATCAGATGTCCAAGGAAATCAAGTACGACCAAGACGCGCGGGCGAAGCTGCTCTCCGGAGTGAACCAGCTCGCCAACGCGGTGCGGGTGACGCTCGGCCCGAAGGGTCGCAACGTCGTGATCGAGAAGAGCTTCGGCTCACCGACCGTCACAAAGGACGGCGTCACGGTGGCCAAGGAGATCGAGTTCGAGGACAAGTTCGAGAACATGGGTGCCCAGATGGTGCGCGAAGTCGCGAGCAAGACCTCAGACGTCGCTGGCGACGGCACCACGACCGCCACCGTGCTTGCCCAGGCCATCTTCCGAGAGGGCAGCAAGATGGTGGTCGCCGGAATGAACCCCATGGAGCTCAAGCGCGGCATTGACAAGGCAGTCATTGCGATCACCGAAGAGCTCAAGAAGATGTCCAAGCCGACGCGGGATTCGAGCGAGATTGCGCAGGTTG
>DAIOWK010000252.1:0-5571 GCA_036758525.1 Myxococcota bacterium | reverse complement strand
GCTCGGCGTGAATCACGTCTGGATCGAAGATGCACCGTCGGTGAAGGTGCGCGTCCAGATCCAGGCAAAGCCTCTACCCCCCGCGCCGGAGCACAGAGGAAGGCGAGCATGAGCCAGACCGCACGTCCCAAGCTTTTCGGGACCGACGGCGTTCGGGGCACCGCTAATGTGCATCCGATGACCGCAGAGATGGCGCTCCTCTTGGGTCGCGCCGCCGCTCATGTGTTCCACCGCCGCGCAGGCGAGCGCCACCGCATCATCATCGGCAAGGACACACGCCTGTCCGGCTACATGTTCGAGGATGCCCTCGCGGCGGGCATCTGCTCGATGGGGGTCGACGTCATTCAGGTGGGTCCCATGCCGACGCCGGGCATGGCCTTTCTTACCGCCGATATGCGTTGCGACGCCGGCGTCATGATCTCGGCGAGTCACAACCCCTATCAAGACAACGGCATCAAGTTCTTTTCGCGCGACGGCTTTAAGCTGCCCGACGAGATCGAGGAGCGCATCGAGGAGCTCGTCCTTTCGGGCGAGCTCGACGCGGTGCGGGCGTCAGCCGATGACATCGGTCGGGCCCGCCGGATCGATGATGCCGAGGGACGCTACGTGGTGTTCCTCAAGAAGACCTTCCCCATGGATCTTACGCTGGACGGCTTGCGAGTCGTGCTCGACTGCGCACACGGAGCCGCCTACAAGGTGGGCCCCACCGTGCTCGAGGAGCTTGGGGCGGAAGTTTTTAAGCTCGGGGTCGAGCCCAACGGGCGCAACATCAACGATGGCTGCGGTTCGCTCTTTCCGCAGAAGCTCGCGGCCAAGGTGCGCGAGGTTCGGGCCGACGTGGGCATCGCCTTGGATGGCGACGCCGATCGCTGTGTCCTGGTCTGCGAGAAGGGTAGCGAGGTCGACGGGGACGCTCTGCTCGCCCTCTGCGCACGCGACCGGGTGGAACGCGGATCGCTGCGCGGCGGCGCCGTGGTGGGCACGGTGATGAGCAACATGGGGCTTGAGAAAGAGCTTTCGACGCTCGGGCTCGAGCTGATTCGCACCCAGGTGGGCGACCGCTATGTCGTCGAGGCCATGCGGGCGGGCGGCTACAACCTGGGCGGTGAGCAGTCCGGCCACATAGTCTTCCTCGACCACAACACGACCGGCGACGGGCTCATCACCGCGCTCCAGGCGCTTGCGATCATGAAACGCAAAGGACGAATGCTCTCCGAACTCGTCTCAGGCTTCACCCGCTTCCCACAGGTGCTGGTCAGCGTACGTGTCGCCGAGAAGCGTCCCCTGGAGAGCATGCCGGAGATGCTGGACGCGGTACGCAAGGTCGAGGCGGAGCTCGCCGGTGCGGGCCGCGTTCTCATCCGATACAGCGGGACGGAGCCCAAAGTGCGGGTCATGGTGGAGGGCGAGGATGAGAGCCGTGTCAGCGGGTTCGCCCAGCATCTGGCGGACTGCCTGCGCCGTGGGCTCGGCGGGTCTCAGTAAGGGCCGTGCGCAAACTCACCTTGGCGCTTGATCTTTTGTGTCTGCTCCGCGAGGCGGCAGGCATGCCGGGCGGGGAACTCCATGCGGCGCTGGCCCTCGGCGAGCTGGCGGGAGCGGATTCGATCCGCCTTGGCGTGAGCGAGGATCTGCGGCCGGTTCGCGAGCGGGACGTTCGGGACGCACGCCACGCGGCGCGCAGCTTCGAGCTCCGCATGCCGCCCGCACAGGGCCTCTTGAAACTCGCCCTCGAGGTGCGGCCGGACCGCGTCGTGCTTGGGGGCGAGAATCGGGAAACGCGGCAGCCGGCCGGGCCGCTCGATACCCGAACCTTGGCGTCCGGGCTTACACCCTTTGTCCGAGCGCTTCGCGAGGGGGGAATCCCCACCACGGCAATAGTGATCCCTGAGCTCGATGCCGTGAAGGCTGCCCACGCGGCCGGACTCACAGGGGTCGAGCTCTACACCGGTGGAATCGTCGATCTCCCCCCCGGCGAGCGCGCGGCAGCGGCTGAGCGCCTTGCCGATGCGGGGCGGCTTGCGGCAAAGCTCCGGCTCGGGCTCGTCCTCGGCGGAGGTCTCGGCTACCGCACCCTGCCGGAGATCCTGGGCGCTGTGCCTGCGGCAGAGCGGGTTGCGGTCGGTCGCGCCTGCCTTGCCCGCGCCACCCTCGTGGGACTTGACCGGGCCGTGCGAGACCTGCGCCAGCTCGTGGCATGATGACTCGATGATCGTGGGCACCGGCGTTGAGCTAGTCGACGTTCCGCGCTTTCTGCGTCTCATGGAGCGCCACGGGGGCCGGATCTCCCTGCGGATTTTCACGCCCGGCGAGCGAGCCTATGCCGCGCGCCGCGTGCCCCGCAGTGCGGTCCAGAGTTTGGCCGTTCGTTTCGCGGCCAAGGTCGCGGCTCGCCGGGCTCTCGGTGCCCACGGGATCGCGCTGCGCGACGTGGAGGTGGTACGCGCGCCCGGAGCGGCACCCACTCTGCAGTTTCACGCCGGCGCGGCAGCCCAGGCGAAGGCACGCGGGGTGATCCGCACGGCGCTCACCCTCACCCACGATCCCGCCTGCTGCATCGGTCACGTCGTGCTCGAGGGCGAGCCGTGAAAGGAGCCACGCCCGCACCCGTCGTGTGGCACCTGGTAACGGCGGCCGAGATGCGCGCCCTCGATCGACACACCATCGAGACGCTCGGTGTACCAGGCGAGCTGCTCATGGAAAGCGCGGGCCGCGCGGTCGCGGAGGCCGTGCTCGAGTGGCTCGAACCCAGCGCTGAGGTCGTCGCGGTATGCGGCACGGGGAATAACGGCGGAGATGGACTGGTCGCGGCGCGCCACCTGTATCTCCTCGGTGTCCCTGCGCGGGTGGCCTTGGTGGGCGACCCGGCCAATCTGGCGAAGGACGCGGCGTCGAATCTTGCGCGCGCCCGTGCGGTGGGCGTCCCGATCGGCGATGGCTCCTTCGAGCCGCCGAGGCGGGGGGTCGTGATCGATGCTGTCTTCGGAACCGGGATTGCTCGCCAGGTCGAGGGTGCACCCGCGCAGGCGCTGCGGCGGATGCGTGCGGCGCGGGAAGAGTGCCGCATTGTCGCCGTCGACCTGCCGTCGGGCCTCGACGCGGACACAGGACAACCCTGGGGTGACGTCCCCGAGGCGGATGTCACGGTGACGCTCGGGCTCCCGAAACTCGGCCTCGCTCTCGAGCCAGGTCGATCCCTCGCGGGGGCCGTGCGCGTGGCGCGGATCGGGATCCAGGACGCCGCGCCGGGGGTCGAGCCTGGCGCAGAGCTTTGGACGCACGTTGCGGCTGGCGCTCAGCTCCCGTTGCGCCCGGCCGGCGGCCACAAGGGCACGTTCGGGCACGTGCTCGTGATCGCCGGGTCCCGCGGGAAAAGCGGCGCCGCGGCACTTGCCGCGGAGGGAGCGGGCAGAGCGGGAGCCGGGCTCGTCACCATCGCCTGTCCGCTCTCCATCGCCGATGTCCTCGCCGCGAAGTGTACGGAGGCGATGACCGCCCCGGTGCCGGACACCGCAGAGCACGCTTTTGGAGCGGCAGCGGAAACCCTCCTCCTTGCCCTGGCGCGGGAACGCGATGTGGTGGCTCTTGGCCCGGGGATCGGGACCGCGAGCGAAACGCAGGCCTTGGTGCGGCGACTCGTCGGCGCGCTCGACCTGCCCCTGGTGCTCGACGCCGACGGGCTCAATGCCTTGGGAGGGCAGGTTTCCGTGTTGAAGGGCAGAAGGGGGCCCTCTATTCTGACCCCCCACCCCGGCGAAGCCGCTCGCTTGATGGGTCTCACGGCCGCCGAGGTGAATCGCGACCGTGTTGGGGCAGCCCGCGCGCTGGCTCGCGAAAGCGCCGCGGTCGTCGTGCTGAAGGGGGCTGCCACAGTCGTCGCCTCCCCCGAAGGCAGGATCGTGGTGAACGCAACCGGTGGCCCGGTGCTCGCAACGGGCGGCACGGGTGATGTTCTTACGGGCGTCGTGGCCGGGCTGCTTGCGCAGGGGCTTGCGCCGCTCGCGGCAGCCGCACTTGGCGTGTACCTGCATGGGTTCTCCGGAGATCGACTGGCCGCCCGTTTTGGCCCGTCGGGCGTGCTTGCGGGAGAGGTGGCACGTGAGCTCCCGCGCGCTGCCCAGGCGCTGCGGCGCCGTGGCACGGGGCAGGGTGAGCTGGTTTCCCGACACCTTGGGGCCGGGCGGACGCGGAGACATGGGCGAGGGCTTTCGATTCCGTTCCCGCAGTCCTGAGCAAACCCAGGACCTTGCCTGTGCGCTCGCCCGAGGCATCGACGAGCGTGGTGTGGTGGTGGCACTTGAAGGTCCACTCGGTGCTGGCAAAACGGTGTTTGTAAAGGGGCTGGCCGCGGGACTTGGGATCGATCCAGGCTCGGTATCGAGCCCGACCTTCGTGATCGCCAGCGAATACGAGGGGCGTGCCCGGGACGGAAGCAAGCGTCTTCTCGTCCATGCAGACCTCTACCGTGTGGGAAGCGCCGCAGAGCTCGAGGGTGCGGGATTTCTCGACTGGATCGCGCCGGGGCATGTGGTGGCGATGGAGTGGGCGGAGCGCGTTCGAGCGGCGCTCCCTCAAGACCGACTTTGGGTCACGCTTGCGGCAGGGGAGACGCCCGAGGGGCGGGAGCTTGTGGTGACGGCACAGGGGGCAGTGGCAGAGCAGGCCCTGCGCCGCTGGGAGGAGGCAGCCGCGGGGTCAGGCGAAGGAGTGGGAGAGTGGGCCTAGTCGTTCAGAAATTCGGCGGTACGAGCGTCGCGAACACGGAGCGAATCGCAAATGTGGCGGCGCGCGTCGTCGCGACCCAGCGCTCCGGTCATCGCGTGGCGGTCGTCGTCTCCGCCATGGCGGGCGAGACCGACGCGCTCGTAAAGCTCGCCCATGCCGCCGCAGGCTCCGAGCCAGATCCCCGGGAATACGACGCCCTGGTCTCGACAGGCGAGCAGAAGACCATCGCGCTGCTCGCGATGTCCATCCACCGGCTCGGCCAAAAGGCGCGTTCGTTCACCGGCGCCCAGATCGGCATGCGCACGGACGCCGCATACACCCGGGCGAGGATCCAGAGCATCGATACCGCCCGAATCCGGGAGGTCCTCGAGCGCGATACGGTGGCAGTGATCGCGGGCTTTCAGGGTATCGACGATGAGGGCAACATCACGACTCTCGGTCGCGGCGGCTCAGACACCTCGGCGGTCGCCGTGGCAGCGGCCCTGGGGGCCGATGTCTGCGAGATCTATACCGACGTCGACGGCGTGTACACGACCGATCCCAACCTGGTCCCCGCGGCACGCAAGCTCGGTCGCATCTCCTTTGATGAAATGCTTGAGATGGCGAGCCTCGGTGCGAAAGTACTTCAGATCCGGTCGGTGAAGTTCGCGAAACAATATGAGGTCCCGATCCACGTGCGCTCCTCGTTTTCCGAGGTCGAGGGCACCTGGGTGACGCGTGAGGAGGATGTCATGGAGCGGCTCGTGGTTTCCGGAGTGACCTACAACCGCAACGAGGCCAAGATCCGCATTCGTGGTGTCAAGGACCAGCCGGGCGTCGCGGCGCGCCTGTTTTCGCCGCTCGGAG
>DAIOWK010000251.1:0-5574 GCA_036758525.1 Myxococcota bacterium | reverse complement strand
GCTTGTAGGCGCCGTTCTCCGGACGAAAGATCGAAGCTTCGCCTTCCTTCACGTCGAACCAGTCCTTGCCCAGCGCATCGACGATGTTGGGACGATGGGAGACGATGAGATTGTTCGTGCCGGGCTTGGGCGGCGTGGACACCAGCTTGCGGAAAGCTTCGGCCCGGCGTGCATTCTCGTTCGGAGAGACCACGAGGCCGCCCTCTGTGAGATCCGCGGTCTTCTCGATGTTCCCGAACCCGGCGAGTACCGCAGTGTCGTAGGCGCGGCTGTACTTACTCGTGTAGACGTTACCGATCGGAACGCCGATCTGGCGGAAGGCCTCCCCGAACGCCTTGGCGAGCGCCTTGCCTTCGTCATTCAGAACGCGCTGGGCGGCAATATTGTCGAAGTTGAGCGGGTCGGTATCGGCCTGATCGGGGAACGTCGCGCCGTGACGGAACACGATGACAAGGCCGCCGGCGTGGAGCGCCTGCACGAGTTGCTGGTCGGTCGGCGCATCGGAAGCGTGTGCCACCGTGACGCCGAGCGCGGTAGACAGGGCGCAGGTCAGCGCGAGGGCGGTGAGCGTTCGCGTGGTTGTGTAAAGCATGTCGAGTCTCCTCTGTTAGGAATGTCTGACAATAGAAGGGGATCCCTCCTTCAAGCTCTCCTACACCGGAGGGCGGTCCAACCTCCTGCTCCGATGTCCTTTGATACACCGCAGGTAGGTGCCTGGATTGTGATGACCCCAGCGGGGCTCTCGATGCCTGCGGACCAGTGGCACGAAGCCGCTTGGCAGGCCGCCTGCGCATTCATGCAGGAGCGTTGGCCGCAGGTAGAGGCTCTGGCCGAGGCCCCGGCTGGGGCTTGGGAGTTGGACGGCGACTCCATCCGCGCCTCATCGGCACGTAGCTCGGCCCTGGTCGGGGGGTGGCAGGGCGGGGCGGCGTGACTTGCGCAGGCCGCTCTCGCTCGTGGGCGCATGCGCGCGCTTAGTCGAGTAAGTCACCGGTCGGTTCATGCCGGGATAAAGAGTGCAAGTAGGGCGCAGGCTCCCGTCAGTGGGCCTTGGCGACAAGCTCTTGCAGTTCACGAACCATCGGGTGCCGAGTGAAGCCCGGGAGCCGTCGCAGTCGTAGTCGCACCTTGGGCATGAAGACGATCTTCGTTCCGAACCTCGTTCCTCTGCGAAAGCGGAGCCAAACGAGTTCTGGATTGATGAAGAGGCTACCGGACACCTGTTCCACCTCTGAGAGCGGTATCGCGGTCTCGACCCGGTAGTTCGACACGATGATCGTCGTATCGGAGAGCGCAACGCGCTTTAAGCGAATGCACGCCCAGTAGATGAAAGCCGTACCGGCAAGGGTGACGGCGAGGAAGATCCAACGGATATGGTCGGGGTCTGGTTCACCCATCGATGCATCCGGAAGCACGAACATCACAAGGGTGCCAGAAGCGAATCCGCCGATCCAGAGTGTAGGAAACACGAACTTGTAGAAAATGGTCCAGCGCGACGACAGTTCACGCATCTCTCAGCGAAAGCCTCCAGCGGAAGGCTAGGGACTTCGCCGACCTCAGAAGAGATCGGCAAAGTGCGGACTTGTAGGCACGTTCCACGTCTGCTGGGATCGGACCCCCGCTGTTGGGGCTTGACCTTGACCTGGATCCGTTTGCCCACAATCCATCCGGTGTCGGAAACCGAGCGCTCTTCGACAGCGAAGTTGCCGCCTTCCAGACCATACGGAGCGACCGGCTCCCACCCCTGCAAAGAGGTTGAGCGCGAGGGCGGCAGCAGCGAAAGGTCACCGCTTGGAGGAAAGCGCGACAGAGCTATGCGATAGGAGGGCCACGCTCTCCGAACTCGCGATTCTAGACGGCGCCTGCCTCCCGACGGAGCACGGTCATGCGGCTCCCCCCTCTGGGCAACCCGCGCATGCGCCTCTTTCGGCTGCCCGTCCAGCTTGATCCGGGAGCGTGAGAACAAGAAGAAAGGACAAGAATCTGCACGCGGTTCTCTCGACGGGCGTCGCTCCCTATCAGCCCTGCCCCCGCCTAGGATCCGTACTGCTTCGAGTAGTCGACGGTGAGCCAGCGCTCAGGCCGGATTCGCACGAGGACGCTCGCCGCGGCCTGGTCGCCCGTCGCGGCGACGTACTGATCGCCGAGCTCCTGGCCGAGGTAGCGCCGGGCGAGGGGACGCAGATCGCGCTCCCGTTCGGCAGCCTCCATGGAGACGACCGGGCCTTCGACGCTTACATAGCGGTAGGGCGGAGCCTCGCTCTGTGCGCACAGGCTAAGACGCGAGCCCACGGAAAGGAGACGGCCTTTGCGCGAATCGCGATCCGTCACGACGCGCAAATCGCCGCCGGGCTCGTAGGCGTACCAGATGGGCACCGTGAGCGGGCCGCGACCCGGCTCAACGATCGAGATCACTCCGACGTGGAGGCCGGCGAGAAAGGCCTCCCGCTCCTTTGCGCTCATGGAAAGCACGAGATCCCCTCCTCGCGCTACTTCTGGATATTGCTCACCCGGCCGGCTTGGAACTGCACGACCATGGTGCTGAAGCGTCCGGTCCAGTAACGCCAGTTGTCGGACGCGGTACTCGGCGTGGCGTGCTCCGGTGGGTAGCCGATCGCCAGGATCACGCCCTCCTTCGTCATTCCCTCGAGCACGCGCCCCTCCCGAATCCCCTCTTGGTCGAGGGAGGAGAGCGCATTCGCGTGCCCCCGCACGCACGAGTAGCCGAACACCCGGTCGACGTTTGCTTGGAAGTCCGGAATCACGTGGTGGTGGAGGTACTCGTAGCGCTGCCCGGTGGCGAGCACCGTGAAGCGCACGGCCTTCTTGTCCTGCTCGTCGATGCGTACCTGGGTGCACAGCGGAATGAACCCACTCTCCTGATAGTTCACGTCGAAGAGGCGGGTCTTGTCGGGATGGAGGTTCACGAGCGTGTATCGATCGGCTCCGCCAGGAGCGAGCGGGGGAAGGCCCGAGGCCGGGCGCAAGGAGCTGTCCGGCGACACAGGCTTCTGGGCGGCGAGCTTGGGCGGCTTCGGGGGAGCCGGGGGGACGAGAGGCACGGACGGGACTGGGTTGGCCGGAGGAGCGGGAGCTTGCGAAGGCACGGGCGCCGAAGCCGCCGCAGACGTCGGCCCTGCGACAGCCGCGGGGGGGGAGGGCGCTGCCGGCTGCACGGGGGCGGCCGCGGGCGGAGAGGGCGCTGGCTGCACGAGGGCGACCGCGCGCGGCAGGGACGGGAGTGCAGGAGGGGGCGCCGCGACCTTCGGCACCTCGGGCACGGAGGCCGTGGCCGGCGCGTTGCCTTTTGGGACGGAGACGGTGCCCTGTGGCGCGAACCAGTGTGCGAGCACGATGTAGAACAGGCACGCGGTGGTAAGGGCGACGAGAGCGCTCAGCGCGATCATGAGGGGCACCGCGCTGCGCAGGCTGGCTCCCTTGGCGGCGTCGGGCCGCGTCTTTGCGCTCCACACCGAGCTCGCCCCGGTGGGTGCCGACGCTTCCTGTGAGACCGCCCGCGTCTCGACCACGGGCACTCCAGCCTGCACCGCGGCCAGCGCCTTTCCGAGCTCGCCCGCGCTCTGGAAGCGCTTGTCCCGATCCTTTTCGAGACAGCGCAAGATCAGCCGCTCCATGGCGATCGGGATGGCGAGTTCGGGGCGCAGGACGCTCGGACGCTCCGGGAGACCGGAATGATGCAGGGAGAGATATCCGATCTCACTGTCGGAGTGGAAAGGCAGATCGGCGGTCACCATCTCGTAGAGAATCAACCCGAAGGTGTAGAGATCGCTTCGTGGATCGATCTTTTCCCCTCGCTTCAAGCGGCCCGCCTGCTCCGGGGACGCGTAGCGAGGCTTACCGACAAAGCCACCCACGCGGGTCAGTGTCAAGTTCGCCTCGTTGCCTTCTGCGTCGCCTTGGGCGAACACCGCGCGCGCGATGCCGAAGTCGATGATCTTCGGCTCCGGACCCTCGCTTCCCGGCTGGAGCAAGATGTTCTCGGGTGAAAGGTCGCGGTGGACCACGCCAAGCTCGTGGGCATGGGCAAGGCCTGCGCAGCAGCGGATCCCGATCCGGCAGGCCGCTTCGGTGCTGAGCGGTCCATGCGAGCGGATCATCTTGCCGAGGCTCTCGCCGACCACGTACTCCATCACGAGGAAGTAGTCGCCGTTTTCCACGAAGAAGTCGTGCACGAGCACAAGGTTCGGGTGTCGCAAGCGCACCGCGATCCGAGCCTCCCGCTGGAAGCGCTCCACGGCATGGGCGAGGTTTAGGCTTTCCTGGCGGATCACCTTGACCGCGCGGGGTTCGTGCAGGAGCACATGCTCGGCGCGGTAGACGGCCCCCATCCCCCCGCGGCCCAAGAGCTCCACGATGCGCAAGTCGCGCACCTGCCGGCCAATCAGCCGGTCAAAGGGGGGGGAGCCTGCCATCGCGGAGCTGATTCTAAGATGGAGGCCCTGGAAACATCAAACCGTCACTTGGCGAAGTCGAAGGCGTAGCGCAGACGCAGAAAGATCCGGCTCGGTCGGCCTGGGCGCACATCGGGTACGCAACTCCCCGCCTCAGGAACCGGCAAGGCGGCGGGCACCACCTCGCACTCGTTGCGGTGGGCGTACTGGCCGAACAAACCGGAGCTCGGGCCCGTAAAGAGATCAAGGCCCGCCGACACGGACAGGCGATCGGTCGCCTTCCACTCGATTTCCGGCCGCACGATCGAATCGTGCTCGTTCACGCCGTAGATCACGAAGAGTTGGGGAAAGACCGTCTCGTTGCGCAGATTGAAGCGCAGAAGCAAGCTGAAGAAAGTCTGCCAGGCGTCGAGCGTCATCGTCTTTTCGTGACCCAGCACCACCGCCTCGATCCACTGCACGTTGGCGAAGAGGCGGTCCCAGCCGTTCCAGTCGACACCGATTGCCGTATTCACCGCGGAGCGCTGCACAAAGCCGCGCGCATTCGAGAGGTCATCAACGACGAAGGAGCGCCCGAAGGCAAGGGTGCCCTCGCCCCAGATCGTGAAGTTGCCCGTTGAGGTGGAGAACGATCCGCCGAGAGTGCGCACGCGCACGTGCTCGGCGGTCAGGAAGTTCACAGGAACCGTGCCGAGGCCCGCCACGGGAACGAACTCGATGCGGCGATCCCAGGTCTGCGCAGGGTCGTAGGCGTCATTGTAATAGAGTCCAAGGTCGACACCGCGGACCGTATGAGCGAGCCGGAATCCGTAGGACACGGTCCCGAGCTGCCAGCCCGGGGGCTTTATTTCTGGCTGCTGGTTCACCACCGCAAAGGGCGGGCTCACCAGGGGTGGAGCGAAGATCGTCGCAAAACTCGGCAAGAAACCGGGGAGATTGGGATTGAGCGCGAACTCGCTGGTGGTTGCGGGGAGCTGGTTGGGCTCGAAGGTGGGGAAGACAATCGTCTGGAGCGTCCAGCCGGCAAGCCAGCTCTCGACGTTTAGGCCAAAGAGCGGGGTTCGGGCGTCGTTAAAGTCTTCAAGAAGGAACTCACGGAAGTCCTGTGCGTTCACGATGTCGAGGATGCGCAGGCCGAGCGACTGTCCCCAGACGACCTGCT
>DAIOWK010000250.1:0-5601 GCA_036758525.1 Myxococcota bacterium | reverse complement strand
AGAGCAGCTGATTCGTAATCAGCAGGTCGCCGGTTCGAATCCGGCCATCGGCTCCCTGTTTCTCGCTGTCTATTCAAAGGCTTGAGAGCTCCGCGGCGCAGGATCGGTGCCGCCATTCTCTGTCGAGGGGCCGTCTGGGTGCCGCGCGGGGCCGTGGTGAGAGCGTCTGCGTAGCCCTCCATCTCGCTCGGCATGAAGTGGCCGTAGACGTCGAGCAGCATCTTCGCCGTCGTCCACCCTCCCCGCTCCTGGATCCACTTGAGCGGAGTTCCCCGCGCGATGTGAAGGCTCGCCCATGTGTGGCGCAGGCTGTGCGGCGTAATCCGCCGAGTCGCGCCGAGCGCTCGCCGGGCCAGCCGATTGAAGACGCGGTTTCGAAAGTTTGCGGCGTTGAGGTAGCCCCCGCTCCCGGCGGGGAACACTGGCCGCGCCTGGTCCAGTGGGCGCGGCGTCCCCGCGAGCACCTCGCGCAACCGGGTGGTGAGTTCTACAACGCGCGCCCGCTTCGTCTTCGTGGGTCCCACCTGTCCCAGGTGATCCACGGTTCGGTCGATCCGAGCTCGCCCGGCGTGGACATCAACATCCCCCCACTGCAGACCGACGCCCTCGCCGAGGCGGCACCCCGTGTCGCTCAGGAACAGCAGGAAGGGGTACGCCGCGGGGAAGTCGATTCGTGCCGTCTCTAGGAGCGCGTCGAGTTCGCTCGCGGTCAGCACCTTCTCCCGGTCGAGCGGCCGAAGGCCGGTGCCCCGACGACGCCCGCGCATCTGCTTCCAATCGGAGACCGCATTCGAAGCGATCAGGTCCTGAGTTTGGGCGGCGAGGAGCACCCGGCGGAGGGTCCCGAGGATGATCTCCACAGAACGTGGCGAGCGCGGGCGGCCCGACTCGAGGCAGTAATCGACGAAGCGCTGAACGTCGCCTACGCGGATTGCCCGTACGTCTACGCCACGGAAGAAGGGCACGAGATAGGCCCGAATCCCGAGCTCACGACTGCGGGCGCTGTTTGGAGAGAGCGCGCCATCCAGGCCACGCTCGAGGGGAAGCCATACCTCCGTGCGTAGCCAGCGCTCGGCGAAGCTCTCGAACGGGACTGCGGCTTTGGATTCTCGCCGCAGACTGAACTGACCCAGGACGAGCTTCGCGCGGATCTCGGCCGCGACACGCTCAGCGAGCTTTTGGTCGGGTCCGATGCGCTTCTTCCGGCGCTTGCCCTCGTGGTGTACCACCACCCACCACGCGCCTCGCAGCCAGCGGATCTTGACCCCCACGTCACAGGCCCTCCGGGCCATAACCTACACCCCTCGCCCCACGAGACTCGCTTCAAGCTCGTCGGCAATCCGCTGGACCTCCTCCTCGGGCGCGTTCACCCGCGATTCGAGGAAGGCCGCGAGGTCCGTGGTGCGCACAAGCGGGACCGACCGGACCTTCACCACAGGCAGCTCGCCGTCGCGGATCAGCGCCCGCACGAGGCTCGCCGACAGGCCGGTTGTGGCCGCTACCTCGTCGACTCGCAGAGTGAGCCGCTGCAGTGCGGCGAGCGAGTTTTCCGTAGGCCTCCGCCCCGGTCTGCGCTTCACTGAACTAGCCTCGCGCCAGGGAACGTGGCGAGAACCGCGAGAGTGGAGCGGATTGCCTCATCGGACTTGTCGCGGAGGCGAGCCACATCCTCGGCCAAGAGCACCGGGCGCGGGTCGGCACGGCCGGCCTCCTCCACCGCCACGAGCTCGGCGAGCATCGACGGTTCCAGGGCCACCCAAACCTCGCCGAAGCGAGGCGAGCGGATCAGCACGGCGCCGATCTGCTGACGGGCCTCGAGTACCTCCTCCGGGTCTCCCAGAACGGAGAGGCTCGGCTCTGGGTCCGCGAGCTCAGTCGAGTAGCGCTCGCGCATTCGGCGAAGGAACGCTTCACTCGGCACCGGGGACCCCCCTACACGACACACGGCGCCGACAGCCTTTGATTCCGCTGGGTTAAGTGTCGTGTGTCGTGTGGGCCCTCCCTGTCGGGTGGCTAGTCGGTAGCGCTCGTGTCGGCGTGCCCGATCGACCTCCACTCCGTCTACCGCACGTAGGATCCGCCTAAGCTCATCGGAGCTCGGACGGCGCGCATTCGGCCACGTGCGGAGGATCGAGCGCGCGGTCTGCCAGACACCCGGATGCTTCGTCAGCAGGCGACGGGCGATCGCCTCCAGATCCGATGCGCGAGCGGGGCCCCGGTCTGCTTGCCTACCCGCCAATAGGCCGCGGTAGCTCTGTTCGAGGTATGCGCCGACTTCGATCGCCGCTGCCAGGTCGGCCGCCGACACCTGGGTCCGACCGGCATCGGTCGCATATATAAGCGCGAGCCGCGCGACGTGGTCTCGCACCCGCTTCGTCACCGAGGCGAGGACTACGGAAAGGCCTTGGATGCGTGCGTCGTGATCCTGGGCAAACTCGTCCCACAGGGGCTCCGCATTCGGTGCGAGCTCGACAAGGGCCGGTTCGAGCCGACTCAGCTTGGCAAGGTGCGCGCGCAGCGCTCTCGCGGCTGTCTCATCGGGTGCTGCAGTGCGCGGTAGGCTGCGGCCTGTTTCGGCCGCAAACACGGCAAGCCGGTTCACGAAGCCGCCGGCAATCGCGAGGCGATCATCCCCGAGCGTCAGCCAGAAGGTTTCAGGATGGGTCCCACCGAGCAAACACACGAAGGGCCGCTCAAGGCGGCGAGCGCCTCCGTCTTTGTTGCGCTTCGACAGGTTTCGGTCGAGATAGGCGGGGCTGCCCCATAACCTGTTCAGCATCCCGTCTAGTGTCGATCCTGAGAGCGCTGCCATCTTGAGCAGGAAGCCGAGCTCGTCGAAATGCAAGAGCACGGGGCGCCCCTCGCTGGCTTCGAGTGCATCGAAGAGGCCAGCATCCGAGGTGCTGCCAGAGACGTGCCCAATGCCTTCAGGGAGGAGCTCGGCGGCCGCATCCATCGCAGTCGTCTTATGGTCTCCGGTGGGCCCGCACGTGAGCGCGTAGACGATCGGGACGACGCGGCCGCTCCACGTTCCCCAGCGAGCGGGTCCAATGCTCGCTCCAAGCACTGTCCACAAGGAAGCGAATCCGTGAGCAGGACTCGCGCCCGTCATGGACCGCAGGTAGTCGATAAATGCACGGAATGATCCGCGGAGAGCGATCGACGGAAGGTCGAGGACGCCGCGCTCAGCGTCCTCCGCGCTGTCGAGCTCGTCGCCCTCCTGGTCCTCGTCGCCTTCGTCTACCTCGAGCGCCCTGCGCGGCTCTTGCAGCGGTGCAGCGTTGGCGAGCGTGCTAAGCGCTGCGGCGTTGCCGAGTGGATCGGTGCTGTGATTCCCGTTCCGCGCAGGCCTGCCGCAGAGGTAGTCGCGCAAGTCGCCACCGTCGCCGAGCGCTTCGGGAAGCGCAGGGACGCGCACGGAGACGCCGAGTCTGAGCCACCATTCGGCCCGTTTCTCCGCGCCGCGCTGCCCTGCTTCGTCGCGATCGCCCAACACGATGACTTCGGAGATATGGAGCGCCCGCAGCCATGCGGCGTTGGCGACGTATGCGCCGAGAGAGCCGGCGCCGCCGGTCGAGGTGAGCACGTAGGAGAGTCCAGCCTCGAGCGCGGCGAGGAAATCGGATTCCCCCTCCACGTCCAGCAGCAGCGAGACGGAGCCTGGCGAGGCGTCTCGAAGTAGGGGCGACAGGATCAGCGAGACAGGCCCCGCATTGCATCGGATCAGCTTGCCCTTGGCGTTTAGCCGCGGCACCCCGTTGCGGTTGAGCGCCCATAGCTTCCACGAGTCCGAGAGAGCCGGAAAGCCGAGCCATTCATCCCACGGTCCCCACGACGACGCCTCGTCCTTTCGGAATCGCGCGCGCACTAACTTTGCGCCGATGCGGTGGAGCGTTTCGGCGTCCTTTAGCCGGCGACTTCTCTTCAGGGCTGCGATCTGTGGCGAGGAGGGCTCGCTGATGACTTCCAGCTCGTGACACGCGACGCGAGAGCCGTTGTGCCTCGTGTGTTCAGCCTGTGGCCTCTCTTTGCCGTTTGCCTGGAGACGCGCCAGGAGATCGCGGGCGCCATCCTCGCCGAGCATCTTGCGGGCGAAATCTAAAGCGCCGCCACCCTCGCCAGTCGCGCGGTCGATCCATACGCCGTCATCTTCGTGAACGTGAAGGCTTGGATGGTTGTCCTTGCGATAGGGTGCCCGCAGCTCGCGGTTATGGCCCACGCGCTTCGCGTCTCGCCAGCCTGGGAGCAGCTCATCGAAGACCGCGCGGGCAAGGTCAGGAGTCATCGGCGGCACAGCTCGAACGGGATCGCGCGGCCAGCCTCGCAGCACTCGCGCCGGATCAAGCGTGCGCGGTCGGTCGCGTCGGGAACAAGCGCGGTAGCCAAGAGGATCGCCGCTATGCCCTGGGGCGAGCGGCCGGCATCCTTGGCGCGGGCTCGAAGCCGGCGCGCGAAGCGAGGCCCCAATACGAACTCGAGGCGGATCGGCTCGAGCGCAGTCCAGTCAATGGTTGACGCGGTCTCGTGCTGCGTGCAGTCTCTCGACATTGCCTTTCTCCAAACGAGTCGCCGCGTTCCATTCCAGCGGGCGCGGCGCTCGTATTGCTGGCCTAGGTCTGATCGGGCTGGGCGGTGCTCACCACGCGGAGCGGGACGCCTTCGATTCGGGCGAGCTCCCGTCGCCGCGTAGCCGCAATGCCGCTGCGGACGGCTTCGACGAGCTCCGGATCGGCGCTACGGCCCAGCAAGCGTGGACCGCCCTGCTCCGGGCCGTTCGGCCATTCGATGAGGGAAACTTCGAGAGTCGGCATCGGGGTGTCTCCTTTCGGGAGTCTCACCCCCTACGCATCCAAAGCAGGACTAGCGTTACATCCGCTTGCTAGTGGCGACCGCCGCCTGGAGCTGCGCGAACATACGGTGGCGTCGAACTCGGATCGTCCCGGGGCGGACGCCCAAGCGCCTGGCTGTTTCAGCGGGGTTCTCGCGCAAGAGGAGGGCGGCGATGGCGACTTCTTGGAGGGTCGGCGAGAGCGCCGCCGCGTCGATCAGCGCGAGGATCTCTGCTGCTCGCTTCGAATTTTCGATGCCCGCATACGCGCCCGACGCTTCCCCGCCCTCGCTAGGTGCAATTGCGCGGGCAGGAGTCCTCTCCACGGATTCCATTTGCATGGCTTTCCAAGGCACTCGCCTGTGGCGATCGAGAACGATCCCCCGGATCGCCTTGTGCAACCAGCGGACGATCCCCTCCGGACCCTCCTGCCGCACCAGTTCTCGCCACCGTTGTTGCGCGCCACGGCCTCTTGGCTTTCGGATGAGCAGCTGCATCAAGGCGGCTCTGTGCTCCAGGTCCAATGAATGAATTTGCCAGTCACGGAGCACGCTGTTGACTGCGACGCCACTCTCGTCGGCAAAGCGTTCGCCCATCTCGGCCGCGAGAAGCTGTTCGGTCAGATCCGCATGCGGCCCATCTAGATCGTCGCCCAGCCCGTTAAGCTCTTGGAATGCGAGCACGCACTCCCATCGTGCGGAGTCGAGTTCTCCGGACAGCCCATCAGGACACATTCGGTTGGTTCGAGCGATTAATCTCTCGGCAATGTCGAA